>JABSOJ010000654.1 GCA_013216005.1 Alteromonadaceae bacterium
CTTGAAAATAAACATAAACTGAGTCTAACTGAAGTGTACATAAAATAGACGACCCACGCAAATACTGGTAGAGCCAATATAATTGGGGATTAGCGTAAAGTAATCATTGTTACTTAAATCATCATACTCAATGCTATTTACCACTGCATATTGCCATTGATAATTTAAATTTTCGCTTCTGTGGATGGAAGGCATGTGGCACTTTAATTACTCCTTACGGTGGAATAAAAACACTTACTGTAGTAGACAAATAGTTGGCTAATATATTGAAGCAAGTAATAGTATGCTTAAAATAGCCAACTGTATTTCCGTTTGATGCGCTTGTTATCAGCCTAACACTCTAGACTGACAAACTGAATTAAAATGACTATTCATCACGTAATATCAGGGATGGTCGAGTGCTAGCCGCCTTAAAAGCAATGCTTGCTACGGTAAACCAAGTAAGCATCGTGATAATGGCGGCGGCAAACAGATAAACCCAAACTGTCTGTTCGATACGATCATTAAAATTGGCTAACCAGTCACCTATCAGCCAATAACTAAGGGGATAGGCGATGACAATACTTATTGCTATTAGCAACAAAAACTCTTTAGCTAACAAATTTACAATGGCAAAACGTGACGAACCGAGTACTTTACGCATGGCAACTTCTTTTTGTCGACGCAGGGCAGCGAAAGAGGCCAAACCAAAGGTACCTAAACACGTTAAGAAAATAGCCAACAAGCTAAAAATGCTTACCATGTGTAATGCTTGGTGTTCATTTTTATGGGCGTTCGCATAATCATCAGCGACTGTGCTTATTTGTACGTCACTTAAATGTAATTTTTTCTGTATTAGCTGGCGAACTAGGTTGCTTAGCTTAGCCATATTGGCATTGCTTGCCTTAATAATAAGATGACTTTTAGTAACGTAACGATCAAAACCTAAGTTAAAGGAAACGGGCAGCGCCTGTTGCCGAGCCGAACCAATTTTTACATCTTCAATAACGCCAACGACTGTTGCGGTCAAATTATCAGCCCCCCTTATTGCCAGTGTTAGGCCAATAGCAGACTCTGGTGTTGGATAACCGGCTAATTCCACCATGCGACGACTGACCAATACCCCGATAGTGCCCTTGTTTGTTTTTTCATCGCTTTGATACCAATCACCACTAAATTTTGGTGAAAAATCTCGGCCGGCAAGCAGTGTCAGTCCTAAGGTTTCAACCGCATAATAACCGCTATTTACCGTCGGTTGCACGCTGTCTGTTTTTTTACCATTTGGCCAAGAAAGAAAAAAGTTCCCACTCATATCATTTGTCAGGTCGGTATCAGCAAATGTGACTTGCTCAACGCCAGGTAACTGTCTGATTTCCGCAAACAAATGATTACCATCTTGTATATACAAGGCTTCAGACGGTAGGTTTTTTACTATCAAACGTGATGATTTCTCATAACCTACCGCTAGGTTATCTATCAGGCTCATCTGCTGATATAAAGAAAACGCCGCAATAATTAAACCGACAGATAAAATACCTTGTAAGCACAGGGTTAGCTTACGCACAAAAATAGCCGTGCCGCAACGGACTAAATCGCCACTGAGTACACGTTTAGCGCTAAAAGAAGCCATAAATAACGCCGGATAGAGTCCTGATAACAAGCCAACGACAAAAATAATGGCGCAAGTGACTAGCATAAATTCAGAGCCATAAACTAAACTCAATTGCCTATCCATCATTAGATTAAACGCAGGCAAACTTATTTCGACCATAGCCAACGCCATTAACCCTGCCAGTGCCACCACCAACAAAGACTCGGTGAGAAACTGGCTAACTAATTGACTTTTCGTTGCCCCTAACGCTTTACGAACACCTACTTCTTTAGCACGCTTAGCCGATTGCGCTATATTGAGGTTGATAAAATTAATACTGGCAATCACGATCAACATAACACTTAAACCGATGCAAATTTGTAAAACCGTTGATGAACCACCTTTTTTCATCGAAACTGGCCCAGTACCTTCTAAGTGCATATCCGCCATGTTAATTAATGCGATGGTAATCGTTTCAGGACGTGCTTGATCCCATAATTTGTGCGACTCTGTGGTTAACTGTTGCTCAAAATTTTCTATGTCTGTATTGGCTAAAAGCTTATAATAAGCATAACCACTACCCTTATTAGCAACCTTATCTGTCATACGTATTAAGCTATCAAACTTAACATGAGT
>JABSOJ010000655.1 GCA_013216005.1 Alteromonadaceae bacterium
TACTTGCCTTGTAAATAACAGACCAAAGACATTACATTTGAAAAATGGTGAACTTCGCCATCCTGCTGAATAGCAACATCACCCCATTGTTCAAGTTGAAAATAAATTTCTTTGATCATTACTGTTCTCTAATCCTGATTAAAAAGTGATTGCGTAAACGCTAAGTTATCTAAATATTTTTGAAACTCGGTCGTTGCGTTTTCATCATTTTTGTCTAGTTCGTAGTGTGTGCAAAACTGTTCAAATGTTGCTGCTTTCATAATCAAATTCCGAAGTTACGATATAAAATTCTTTTAATTACATTTATTGAATAATTTGTTGCTTTCGGCTATCGGACAAATAAAACCTATGTGCGCTAACTACTTAGGTGGTGTGGGTTTGAACCGCGAAAGCTTATATACCGTATACCAAGCTATTACGTGTGTAAAGGGGGCTAATACTGTTGTGTTATGATTTACAGGGATCTAAAATCAATTTGCTAACTACAGAAAAGGTGCTAAAACGATGGACTTCCAAGATGTATTAAACGCAGTCTGTAAAGGTGATTCAGACAATAAGACCTCAAAGAAACTAAATGTTTCACGTATTACGTTCAGCCGTTACAGAAATGGACATGTAATACCCAGTGATGAAGTTTTAGATAAAATGATTGAAATAAGTGGTTTAGAAGCTATGAAAGTTTATTATGCCGCTTATGCTGAAAAGATACGTAATCCAAAGGTTGCAGACGAATTCAGACACCTTGCTTCGCATTGATTTTAACGTGTAAAATCATCGTTTTGATACTGCTTTTTTGTTAGCTGTAATATATAGATAACTTGAACTCGCTGGAAATTTAAACAAATTTCTAATTTTAATAAATTAAGCTTGATGAATAAATAGACAACCCTTTAAAAACAAAGGTTTTAGCTCAATAAAAGCTTTACATTAGGTAAATATACTTCGTATAATGCACGCCTCTTCTACTTAGGTAGAACTAAGGCATTAGAGAAATGTACAAATGACAAGTTAACGTTAGCGTACAAATAAACAAATAAATACTTTTATGTGATATTGAACAATTAAGTGCTCGAAATTACGTGAAAGTTTGCAAGGAACTATCGGTTCTTTGCAACAAAAGTTTAAGCCGGTGTGGTGAAATTGGTATACACGACGGATTCAAAATCCGTTGTCGAAAGACGTGGCGGTTCGAGTCCGCCCACCGGTACCATTATTTAGAAGCCATCTATAACTAGTGAGAACTAGCTATAGATGGCTTTTTAGTTTTATACTTCCAAAGACTTCTGTCATTAATTATTGATTGATTATTGCCCTCTAAAAGTTAATTATGGTTATGTGTGTCGGGCTTCTCAATTCTTAGGGAAGAAATAACCGAATAGAAATAAAGTTACTTCTCAATTATAATAATTATAAAATATAGCTTGTAGAGACTGATGAAAAAAAATAAAGAGTTATTCTTAATTGAGCCCTCGAATAAAGCAGATGCTTCTACTCTTGCGAGGATTTTTTCATATTCCGTTTTTAATGAGTTAGCTAAAAAAGGTTCCTCACCCCTTTTAAATTCTATCATTAAAGAGTTGAACATAGAGTAATCATCATTTAGTAAATTAAGTGACTTATTTGATTCCGCCTATAAGTACCTTCAAGTTGTATACCGTAATGAGTACTTATATAAAAATACAATTACTAATAAATTGCTTTTAGGTAAGCATTCTTTGAACACATCGAAGATGCTAACTGAATTTAGAGTCTCGTCGAGTAAAGCTGATGTGTTGATTCTTAACGGTACCTCACATATATATGAAGTGAAGACAGAGTTAGATAGTTTAGAAAGGTTAGAACAACAAGTGGAAAATTATTCTAAATTTGCTGAGCATGTCCATGTTGTTACTTCAAAAGGTCATTTAGACAAAATATTGAATAATATGCCCACGAATATTGGGGTTATTGAATTAACAACTAAAAATACTTTGAAAACAATCAGAAAGTCAGAATCTAACATGGAGAGGCTGTCTTCTTCAGTTATATTCGAATCACTTAGACAATCTGAATATTGCAAGATAATTAAAAAACACTTTGGATCTCTTCCTGAAGTATCAAATGCGCTTATGTTTAAAGGGCACCAATCAAACCGGGTAACACTTCATATTTGTTTATTATCATGTTTAAGTTGATACAGTCCATAGCCTGTATA
>JABSOJ010000656.1 GCA_013216005.1 Alteromonadaceae bacterium
GGGAAAACCTCATGCACGGAATCGAAGAGGGGCCGTTGGATAAGCTATGCGAAGCCTGCGGCCTACTCTACATATATGCAACATTAGTTTAATAAAATTTAAATTAATTATTTATGTGCGGAATGACAGGTATAACTACTCATTATACCAATTTAAGCCCCACATAAATGTGTGTTCTATGAGTAAGTAGATCTGACTAAGAGACAGCCTCGTAGTTCGTGGATTTATCCACGCATAACTTTAAATGGATGCTGAGTAGTTACAATTTATTTACTTAATTGATTTGTTTAGAGGTAATGTGAGTTTTGTTATTTAAAAGTAATTAATAAACATGTCTATGCACTTTACTCAGGTTAGGCTATAACTCTCCTGAATTTAAGTGATTCCGACTAATTTCATAAGTTATGTCGAAAATTGAAGCTAAACAAAGAGGTAGGATGGGTTAGCCAACGGAGTAACCCATCACATTGTGACTATCTTTCCCTTAAGTGTCAGGAATAAATATATTTTGATGGGTTACGCCTGCGGCTAACCCATCCTACGCCATAAAATTTCTATTTTGCAAAAGTTGACACTGCTTTTATATAATAAGCACAATAAAAACAGTTTGTTATAGTCTGTAAAATTAACTGCGATACTGTCAATTTTAACTATGTTTTGTTGGTGTTTTCAAATTACCTGAGCAGACTACAGAGGCAAGTTAATAAATGATTGGATGGGTCACGCTGATACTGGCTAACCCATCTAATTATTTTCTAACGAATTATATCCGCAATAAACAATAAACAATAAACAATAAACCTAAAAATCATGTCAGTTTAGACTGCTCGTCGGCCCAACTCAAAGCGTTGTTGTGACATTCGATAACTTTTTCTTTATTCACGGATAATTTTTTAATCACTATTGAGGTTTTATCCCAGTCAGCATGTTCTATTAATTCAACTAATTTTAATAAAGCGGCCAAAGGGCCTTTTTTAGTTAACAAAGGATCTTTAATTTCTTTTGCTAATGGCAGTTTTCCCAAAATAAATTCTAACGATTCATCTACAATCGCATCAATTACTGATAATAAACCTGTCAAAAAAGCGATTGAGCTGTCAATTGGGGGATTCAGTTCACTAGACATTAATTCACAAAATTTAGCGCGTGCCATAGACACGGTAATTAATTCAGAAGGTTTATCAGGGTTTATATTTGCTGCAAACATTAAACGAATAAAACGTTTTAATTCAGCCGCACCTAGTGTTACAAGGGCTTGTTTTATTGTTGATATTTCACTATTTCGTTTGAAAATGGCTGAATTTGCATACCTGAACAGTTTATAAGACAAAGTGACATCACGTTCAAATACTGAAGTGATATTATTCAGGTCGAGATCTGGTTTAGATGTTTCGTATAAAAGTTCAGCCATCGACATTTGTGAAGGTGACAAACTTTTAGTTTTCACTATTTCAGGTTTAGCAAAGAAAAAGCCTTGGAATAACACAAAACCTAGCTCAAGCGCTTGATTATACTCTTCATAAGTTTCAACCTTCTCAGCTAACAGTTGGATGTCAGGGAAGTTGGCAATGGCTTTTTTTACTTCTTTAATGTCATCAATAGAGCTTTGTTGAAAATCTATTTTGATGATTTTTATATAGGGATAAAAATGTGCCCATACTTTTTGGTGTTCATAATCATCAAGTGCAAGCGTATAACCTTTTTCGAATAAATCTTTACATATAGCCAGTAAACGCTTACCTGGTTTTACTGTTTCAAGGATCTCGACCACTAATTCGTCGGGCGATAGCATTTCAGGGTAGCCACTAGTTAACGTGTCTAAGGTAAAGTTAATGAAAGCTGGTTTATTACCGGTAAATTCTGAGATACCCAGATTGAATTTACTGGCTTCAACCATTTTGCTTGTTGCTTCATTTTCATCTATATTTGGAAAAACGTTATTTATGCTATCTCTAAATAGTAATTCATATGCACATAGATTTTTGTTTATGTCTAAAATCGGTTGTCTGGCCGCGTAAAAATACATATAAAATTCCTAAACTATAACGTTATTACTATGAATATATGGGAAAATTGATATTTTATCATTATTTATTTCAGTATTCTTTATATATACCCAAGGCTCTGTTGTAGATAATTGTTGTCCCTTCAAATGGAATTAAACTCAACCCTTATATCTAGGACTCTGTGACTA
>JABSOJ010000657.1 GCA_013216005.1 Alteromonadaceae bacterium
TTATGTGTTTTTGGGCCAAATTTTCAAAATCTTCGTTTTTAAAAATAGCTCGAAGAGCATATGTAGTAACACTTTCATGGGTTTCCGTTCAGGCACTAGTTACTTAGTTATTTTAGTCAGGCATTGATCTTAAAAACCACATTGTTTGCCATGGTTTTTTTCTTTTAACCAAGTATGTAACGGCGCAAAATAATCTAAAATAGCAGTCGCATCCATCTGTTCATTACCCGTTAATACTTTATACGCTTGTTGCCATGGTTGGCTTGAACCCATTTCTAACATGGTATTAAGTGCAGTACCTGCATCTTTGTTGTTGTAGATAGAGCAACGGTGAATAGAATCGGTATTTCCAGAAATTTTACATAATGCACGGTGGAATTCAAATTGTTGAATGTGTGCCAGAAAATAACGGGAATAGGGGGTATTAGCCGGTACATGATATTTAGCACCTGGATCAAAGGCATCAGCATTACGTGCAACAGGAGCAGCTACACCTTGATATTTTTCACGTAATTCCCACCAGGCTGTATTGTAGTTTTCTGGTGTTATTTCACCAGAAAATACTTTCCAGCGCCATTGATCGACTAATAAACCAAAAGGGATAAAAGCGACTTTGTCAAGGGCTTTTTGCAGTAATAAACCGATATCTTTAGATTCGTCAGGAATTTGGTCAATTAAGCCTATCTCTTTCAAATATTTTGGTGTTACCGATAAAGCAATGGTATCGCCGATCGCTTCATGGAATCCATCATTAGCACTGGTCTGATATAATACAGGTTGATTTTTATAAGCACGTTGATAAAAGTTATGTCCCAATTCATGATGAATTACTCCGAATTCTTCACCTGTGAGTTGAATACACATTTTAATACGTAGATCATCTTTACTGTCAAGATCCCAGGCTGAGGCATGACAAACTACGTCACGGTCTTCAGGTTTTTTGAATAATGAACGTTCCCAGAAAGTTTCTGGTAAAGCTTCAAAGCCAAGTGATGTGAAAAATTTCTCTGCACCTTTGACCATTTTAATTTCATCATAGTCATGTACTTTAAGTTGTTTCGTTACATCAAAACCTGGATCAGCATTTTCCGGTGCAACTTGATCGTAAATATTGGCCCAGGATTGTGCCCACATATTGCCTAATAAATGCGCCGGAATTGGACCATCTTGCGGTACTTTATCTGTGCCGTAAGTTTTACCTAATTCACTACGTACATAACAATGAAGATCATCATACAAAGGTTTAACTTGTCCCCATAAACGGTCAAGTTCTTTGGCAAACTCGTCAGCTGGCATATCATAATTTGAACGCCACATAACACCGAGATCTTTATAACCTAACCCTTGAGCACCTTCGTTAGCCAGTTCAACCTGACGAGTATACAAAGGTTTCATCTCTGGGCTGATGGTTCGCCAGCCTTGCCATAATTCTAATAATTCATCGTAGTCTTGAGATGTTGCCATTTTAAGTGTCATATCGCCAAGGCTTAGCTTTTCACCTGCTTTTGTGGTGTAAGTGCCTTTGCCATACATAGCACCAAGATCAGCGCCTATTTTAGATAACTCTGATGATTTCGCTGGATCTTGAGGAGCGGGGATCACTAGACTTTGCTTTAAAATGTTAAGTTTACGGCGTTGATCTGCAGTTACTTCAGCTGAGTCGAATTTTGCTGCTTCCATTGCAAAAGCTACTCCGGCTTCGGTAAATTTCTGATTAGCTGCGGCAGATAAGGCACTTGTATCTTCGGTGATGAAGTTTTGATAAATCCATTCTGCACGGGAGCTTTCAATGGTGAGTTCGTGGCTTTCTTTTTCAACACGGCTTAAGAAAGCTGCGGCATCATCAGTTGTTAATTTTTTTACACCTACTTGATGTTTTGCCGACATGGCAGTTTCAGAGTGAGAAGTATATCCAGTTTGACTACAGCCAGTTATGGTTGTAGCGACAACTAAGGCTATGCTGGTTAGTTTGAGTTTGTTTATGTTTTTATTTGTATTATTCATAATGTGCCATCTATTTCATTATTGTAATTTTGTATAAAATATTCTGTTTAGAACATGAGTATATAAAATTAATAAGTTGAAACAAATTTTTTCCAAAAAAAAGACTCATCAAAACTGACGTTCCGCACATAAAGTTGAGATTTAAAATCTGAGTTGATTTTCAGTGAAAATGGCATCAGATTTTAAATA
>JABSOJ010000064.1 GCA_013216005.1 Alteromonadaceae bacterium
TACAAAAGATTGGAGTGATGAATTGCAATGTCATCTAAGGCTCGCCATGGCAGAGCTCGCAACCAAAAGAGCAGTGACAACATTGCGTGGCAATATAAGCACAGCGGTCAAATTGCTATTTTTTTCTACATTTTCAAAATTGGAAATCGAAGGCTACTGGCCGCTAATGCTTGAATATCAGCGTGTGGGTGTAAGAGCTCTATTAAAGGAATTAATAACAATTGATAAAGCAATCTATTGTGATGCTTATAATTGGGTAGAAAAAAATTACGTAAAAGCAAAATCAAAGTCTAACCCTTATTGTATCGAGACAGGTGCGTTGAGTGAGTTTGAAGTGCAATCGTTTGAACGCGAACTTGCCAAGGCAATGAAAGCTCAATTAATCAACTTAGCTAAAGATACTGATGACTTTACGTCCCAATTAAGTAAATTAACGGTCGTAAAACAGTTTATTATGCTCAGATTGGTCTATGCCTTGGTGCGCCGCCCTGCGAATTTAAATCAGGCAAAATGGAGCGATATACTGCCTGTGGGTGCATCTTTTAAAGATGAAAAAGATATTGCGCAGCAAGGTATGGAAACACTAGATTTTTCAGACGAAGATGAACTTCAGGTGCGGCTCTGGAAGGCAAAAAATGAATCCAATTTTCGAAAATCAGTAGAGCGCTACTCGCTTCGCCTTAATGCAAAATTAACCGAAGAAGTACTGTGCTATCGCCAAGCGTATCGTCGCTGCCTGCAATTCAGTTTGGCAGCATCTAACATACAGGTCACAAAACAAGAGCTTGATGTGTTAATGATGCGATCACCCATCGCGTTCACCCCTTCTTTTTTTGAAACCCAGTTTGCAGATAAAGCAGAGGTCTTTAAGGCAATTTCCGAGAAAGGCGCAGGATTTCATGACAGTTCAAGAGCTGTTATTGCAAATATATCCAGGGCGATAGAAAAATTAGATCTAAAAAGTGATCGTGTGCCCAACATGAAGGCGGGAAACAATCGATTTCGACATACCGTCGGCACAGCAGCAGCAATAATGGGTGCTGATTCAACTGAAATTGCCAGTTTGTTGGGGAATACTCCAAGCGCCGTTCGATTCTATGTCGATATGAACGATGAGCAACGAGCAAACACTGATAATAGCTTCATTGGCAATACTCAATTAAAACAAATGTTCGATGCCGATATAGCGACACTACAACAACAAACAAAATACACGATGATTGACAGTAATGGTAACGTAGCAGGGCAAGCAAAATGCCAAAAATCCTGCTCCTCATGTGGTGAAGTAAAACGTCCCCTCGCTTGCTATGGGTGCAATAACTTTCAGGCGCACGAGGACGGTGATCATCGAAAAGTTCGCGACGATGCACAACGCTTATATGATAAGCAAATCGCCGAGGGAGACCCCTCTTTTTTGCTTGGCAAAGTAGCGACACAAATCAAATGGGTCGATGTCACCACTATTATCTGCGATGAAAGAATTGCCAACCGGAGTGCCCTTCATGCTCAATAGATATCAAAAATCCGCTCAAGCGCTCATCGAAGAAAAAAAGAAAGCTCCGTTACACCTGATCGTCAATCGAAACGGTGAACCTGCGAGCTGGGAAGATCACCACTGGACGGTTAGTGGGTTAGACAGCACGTCGTTCAAGTTTCCCTTACATAACCCTGTTGCCGCCCCAGGCTATAGAGCTAAAGTTGTGCCACTTAAAGCGCAATATCCTGATATAATTCGGCACCTTCTGATGAGCTACCTGCTGGAGTGGCGGGCAAAAACCGGCGCAAATGAAAGCTTGACACAACTATTAGCTAGCGCACGCCACTTAACCGCCCACCTCAACCTATTTTCTTTCAGCCAACAAACGTTAACTGACTTAATTAACACACACCAGGAAGTAAGCTGGACTAGCAGAGGTTCTCCATTTATCGCGTGGCTTCAAGGACACGGCATTGTACCTAAGACCATTAAATATCCTCCGGTGAGTGCGAAACTAGGGTTTGGGGGAGATGACCTTAAGGCGAGACGTGAGCAGAACATGCCGGATAACCGCGCATTGTGGGCGATGGGCGCTATTCGTAATAAAATGATCCCTGCTGATGTGCCTAAAGGTGTTTATCAGCGCAATTTACGCGATGAGCTCGTTATCTCAAGTGCCACACTGGGGCTAGCGTCACCGCAGCGAGCCGCTAAAGAGCAATTTGTACTGCCTAAAACCATCTTACAATCAAAAATGGTCAAATTTGATGGTAAAGAACAAAAGGTTCACTGGGTCGACTGGCAAGGCTCTAAGGGTTTTGATGCTAATCGAAAGCATTTTTTTAGAGGTGCGGCAATGCCTACCGCAGAAGTACTAAACTACTGGAACGAAGTGGGTGAGCCTGCCCGTATCCTCTGTCGGTTTTTTGAAAAACCGACCTCAAAATTGTGTGATTTACTGGGTAATTATAAGCCTTTGAACATTGAACAATTCGACGTAAACAAACCTATTGATAATATGTTTGTCTTAGGTTATCTGCTCGGCTTCTACGAAGGACAAGAGCAAACCATCACGCTCACCCCTGGCTCTGTGATGGCACGTAATAGACTGACAAAACAAATTCATGCACTCACACGAGCAGATAAAGTAAATGTATCTAGCAAAACGAGTGAAGTAACTACACTCTTTGGTATCACACTTCCCCTAAAAAAGGGATTCCCGATGCAATTTGAAATTTTCAAAGGGATTAACACAATAGCTGAGTTGCAAGAAAAATGGATTGCGTATATTAAAGAAATGGTGCTCACCTTTCCGTGGAGAATCATAGGAAAGAACAAGGTAAAATTAGGCCACGCACTGTTTATCGGCACAGGGGCGCAGATGACGAACATTGCTTCTGGCTATCCAATGGGTGGAAGCTATTACGCGATTGAATCTATTAATTTAGAGGCCCTAGTGAGGCGTAATTTACGAGACGTGAAATCTGAAAGCATTTATCAGCGCCATGGCTTTGCCAGTGATATTGACCTTAACCCCTACCAGCTGCGTCATTGGGCGAATACCATGATGCAAAAATCGCTAGATATCTCAGATGCCGTCATTGCCATGATTTCAGGTCGCAAAAATATAGAACAAAATGCTGAGTATGACAATCGAACGGATGATGAAAAAATGCAGTCCGTGCAGAAGTTATTTCGCAAAGAGCAAACCATTGAAGAAATGAAACAAGAAGTGCGCGTTGTGGGTCATCATGATTACCAAGAGGCCACAGGAAAGGCTTCGACAATCACTTCCACGGGTATCTGTACGCAACAAGTAGCTGTGAACCCATGCAGTTATTTAAATGATTTTGAGAGCCATTGTGCTTTGTGTACCTCAAGCTGTCATTTTGCGCATGATGAAAAAGCGATCCAATTACTAAAAGATGACCTACGAGTCCAAGAGGCGCGGTTACAAGCGATCAATAACGATGAATACGTACACACCAATAAAATGACTCAGGCATGGTTCCTGAGACATCACAAAAACACCTTTATTTTAGAGCAGCTAATTGCCTTGATGCAGCGTGAATACTTAAAAATTGGCACGGCGATAAAGTTTGTTAATAAAAACAGCTCATTTCGCCTGACCGATATAGATAAACGTATTGTCGAAGAGGTAAAGGTACTTTTGCCTGACTCTCAAAAAGCCTTGCTGCAACTCATTAAAGCGAAGCAACCAGAAACGAAACCTCTTGCAAAAGACGAGCAGAATCTGGCAAATCTCTTTGCCGACTTTGGCATAGAAGGAGTTCTTTAATGTCAGAAGAAAAATCAAAAGAACAAAACAATGTGCCGCTGACTCGTGACGAGCAACATGATGTTCGAGCAATCATCAACACATGGAAAAAAAAACTGACCTGGGATCTATTGGTCGATAAAATCTTATCTCAGTTAAAGATAAAGATTTCACGCCAATCGCTGTCCAATCCTAAAGTGTATAAAGCTATTAATGATGATTATCATGCCAAAAAGGCTGAATTACGGGGGATTACACCAGAGATAGCAAAGCGCGTAACCATGTCTGACGTAGCCATGCTAGAGAAGATAGAACGGCTAGAAGCAAAGGTAAAAATAAAGGACGATACGATAGAAAAACAGTTAGTCCTCATCAAAGTCATGCTCGCCAATGCCTCTGAAATACCGAACTATGACATTACAAACATTACAAAACCTAGGAATGATTAGTGATGGACGCTACTGATACAGTTAAATCACTGACCGACTGGATAGCTTCTATTCAAGGAGAAGATGGTCAGTATGGATTGGTCGAAGATTGGTTGCTACGCGGCAAGCTCAATCGCGTGGCAATCGCTCAAAAACTCGGTCTTGAACCAGCCACTTTTGAGCAGAAATGCCATCTTGATTTGGCAACCAAGGCCTGTGATGAATTTGCCAATATGCTGCGACAAAAAGGCATCATTAAAATTGATGTTAATATTAAGCGTTTTGATGAAATGGTCAGTAAGCTTTCCGGTGATGATGGCAAGTACTTAGCAGCACATGAGTTTGTCAGCGGCAGCAAGCTCAATCGTAAGAAAATTATCGAAGAGTTTGCCATTGGCAAGAAAGCCATCACGGGCAAGCGCCCTGAGAACCCTGAACTAGCACGAATGCTCAATCGATTCGAAGACATGTTACGCTCAGCTGAGTTTGGCATTATCCCTATCATTGATACCATCATACAAAAGAGTGAACAGAGTAATACCAGCATGCCCAAAGGCGCTATAAGCGTTTCTGAGGCAGCTAAACTGCATCAGCGCATCCTTGAGCTAGAATCTGAGAATGAGGCACTTAAAGGCAATTACGGGCGTTTCAGCGAGGTGGCTGAGGTCTATCGTCGCTTGGGCGAGATGAAATAATGAACGCCCTGCCTAGCGTTACTATTCGAGTAACCAAAGTGCTAGCGACTTATAAGTCGGGAAAAATGCGCTTTAGAGGCGTACCTGTGTGTCCCACGACACATGAAAAAACCAGTAGCCGTGACTTTTTTAATATCACTACCACCGCTGAACAGGCCGTTTTCGAGCCAGAAAAAGGTCAGGTCTGGAAGATTAACGGTGAGGCTTATGTCGAAGAAAAACCGAGCTTCAAAAAGCATGGTGTAGATCGGCATCATGATATTCGAAAAGCAAAACAATGCGTTTGTATATTGCCGCAAACAGAAGATGCTTTTGTTGCATTCATCAAAGAAATAGACGTATTCAAAGGGGTGGGTGAAAAAAAAGCGAAAGCCCTTTGGTCCAAGTTTAAGCTTGAAACACTTAAGCATCTAGAGCATGGACGCACTGTCACGCTTCAAACAGTAGTCACGGCTAAGATTGCACAAACACTCGTCAACGGTTACAAAAAGTATAGAAATCTTAAGTATGCCACTTGGCTAACGAGCAAAGAAATTCCCATTCATGTTCAAAAGATGATTTTTGAATTTCAGCCTATTGTTAATGAAAATAGAAGTCACCAAAGTGGTTACCGATATTCAATCGACCCACGCACCATCATTAAAGAAAATCCATACATTCTAGCCAGCTCTTTCTCAATGAAATTTTTTGAGGTGGATAACCTTGTTCGACGTGTCTTTGAGCCGAACATTAACTCAGCTGATCCTAGAAGAATGATCGCTGCTGTCTCCGAAGGAATACGTATATGCACGACTGGTGGTCATACCGTCGCCACATACGACAAGTTGTTAAAAGAAGTCACTGAGAGACTACAATATACCGAGCTGCTTGCTTCAAACAGCAAGTCTTACAGTAAGCCAGCGTATAGCATGAAAGAGCTCGCTATCACCGCACTTAAAGCCCATAACAATAACGCTTATGTTATCTATCCAGATGGGTTGTACCAACTGACACCAACGTACTTATTCGAAAATGTCATTGCTTTGCGAATGCTTTCAATGAAATCAAAAGGTGTAGTGTTCGAAGAAGCTGAAAGTGAAGCTGTTAAGAAGGCATTTGAACTTTCCCCTTTTCCACTTCTAGATCAACAAAAAGATGCGGTAATAGCATCAGTTGAAAATCGTATTAGTGCGATTATTGGTGGAGCTGGTACCGGTAAGACAACCGTACTTCATGCTGTTTTGACCGCATTTGAGGCGCTCGGCTATGTTTCAAATATAGAATTGTCTGCTGACAAAAATCACAATATAAAAACCATGGCGCTTAGCTGTCGTGCAGCTAAACGGATGCGTGACAGCATCAATAAATCACAAGGAACGCAGCGAGAACGTCAAATTAGCGCGACAAGTATATCTCGCTTTTTGCATGAAACGATTATTGAAGATGCTAAAGGTAAATACCTTGTCGTGATAGATGAAGCAAGCATGCTAGACGTAGCAACGATGTATCACATCATCACGAATATCGACCCAAATGTTCGAATTTTACTGGTGGGTGATCACCATCAATTACCGCCAATTGGAAGTGGTAACGTTCTGGCTGACATGGTGAATTCTGGTGTTGTCCCTGTATCTGAGCTAGAGGTGGTCAAGCGTCAAAGTGGTGATACCGGCATTCCTGCATACGCTAAGCTTGTGCGACAAGGTATTGTGCCTCCCGAGCTGACAACAGGTTCAATCCACTTTCATGAAGTTGAACCCGATTTTATCGCTCAGAAATGTGCAGAGTTATACGCAAAAAGACCTACAGACAGCATGGTGGTTGCCTCTACAAACGCTCTAGTCGATACGGTGAACGAGCTTTGTCAACAGGCCGTTAATCCGAATGGACAGCGCTTTTCAATAAAGGAGAGCGACAATTTACCTACATTTATCAAAGATACCCTTGCTGATTTACGCAAAGGCGATCCCATTTTATTTACAGAAAATGTAAACGTAGATGTAACCAATGGCTCGTTAGGTAAATTAATTTCCGTTGAGGGGGATGAAGGTAGCTTTGGACTGGTAAAAATGGATGATGAGGATGATGAGGATGTTGAAGTAAACCTAGAACAAGAGGTGTTGCCTGCCCTTAAACGAGGTTATGCCATGACCGTTCATAAAGCACAAGGCAGTCAATTCCCCATCGTTATTGTCGCGCTCGCTGGTGGTCGTGTTGATCGCTCCTGGTTATACACAGCGATAACCAGAGCAGAGGTGGAGCTGCATATTGTCAGTACAAAAGAGAAGTTGATTTCAGCAATCAAAAAACAACCTTTGGCAAGCAAAAGACGAACAAAACTAAAAGCCCTCTTACTAGAAGATGCGGCTTGCACCACAAAAAGTGTGTGAATACTCATAATTGAAGAGATCAGTCTCAGTTATTAGCCAATTGTTTTAAAGCTCACTACTCTCTTTGCAGACTACCAAGTCCAGCAGCCCTTAAAATTATAAAAAATGTAAGATGAGTCTTCCTATAGAGTTGACTAAGTCACGATTGTAGCTTGCAAGCCACTTATATGAATCTTGATCAAAGTGAGAATCACTAAACCCATTTCTTGAATTTGCTATGGCATTAGTTAATGTAGAAATACTTTTAACCATCATGTCAGGATAAGGGCCTGTTTGTTTGAGCTGCTGCTCAATATCATCACGTACTAGTTTAGACAGTGGCAATAAATCCGTAACATTAGTTCTTTGAGATATGTTTTTATGGACATACGTTTTATATAGTCCTTCAAGACAAGTGTAAGATAACGTCATTGCATGATTGTATTGTGACAAATCGATAGCATTATCTATTTTGTTGATTGTTTCATTAAGCTTGCCTGAATTCCAGTTGTTGCTTGGTACTTTTACTTTAGGAACAGGATTACCTGAGCCATAAATATATTGTTTAAGCTCATCGGCTTCCTTTGGGAAATAAGGGGAAACAATATCAATAAATGTCCTATAAACATCATAACGAAGTGATTCGTCTAATTCTTGTAAAATATCCCAGTAGAAGTCTTTACGACTACTGCTTAATCCTTTTCTATTCCTATCATCTAAGTAAAGCGTATAATCTGCCTGACCAGCATCGAACTGCTTAATAACTTTTATAAAGCTAGGGCCACTGTGATATGCCTCTGTTCCTGATTTATCTAAAATAGAAAATAATCGACTGTATGCTGCAAGCCAATTCATGATTAATCCTTTTAATAACGAGCTATAAAGTATCCAATAGCTATTCCAATGACACCATAGATAAAGCCTGAATGAACTTTTCTATGAATTTGCACCAATAATTGAGCTATCGCTTCCATTTCAGACTTTAAATAATGAGTAATACTAACTTCTCTTTCATTTTCATAATCAGAGTCATCCTCAACACTTAATTTTTTATTCAGTTTGTTTAGACCATCACTTAAATGCTCAATACGCTTTTCTATTCTGTCATTCTGATTTTCTATTTCTTCGAATGGTAATTCACCTGTCCATTCATCTTCGAACCATTCAGGGTGCTGACTTTGCCAGTATTCACATCTCCCATTAAAGTAATTAGGTTGATCCATATGGCTTCCAGGATCTGGAGCTTCCCAGCACACTTTTTTTAGCGCTTCTCTTGCTTCAGCATTAGCGAAAATATTCATGTTATACAATGCTTCATCAATGTAATCGATAGAATCCTTTTCAAATCCTTCAAGCACATCTTCAGGCTTAACCCATTTTTGATTTCTGTAATATGCTTTTCTTAAAGCTAGATCATCAGATTTCTTTAATTCTTCAAATTGTCTTGAATCATTAATCATATTGGCTCCATATGAGCGAGCCCTATCATATGCGTCACTATCATCATCGCTTTCTTTTTTCCAACGACTGATCATATCAATAAGATTGGTATCATATGGGGGGTGAACCACCAATACACTTGCTAAATTAGAAAGAACATTTGCGGCTAGAGGGGTTTTAGGAAATGTTTTAAATAAATTCCACCCGGCACTAAATAATTTATTGTAATCATATTCAGCAAGGCCATCGAGCCAAGTAGAATTATATGGTGTGGATATTCTTTTATTTTTATCTGTATAACTGCAACATAATACCCAATCACGATCATCTAATTTATCAAATGGGTCTTCTCGTTCATAAAGAGATATGATTATTTCATCAGGAAGCAAGTCATTAGAAAAGAATGGATGATATAATTCAGTGTCGTCTTCTTCAATTAAGTCACTAAGCACTCGATCTACAAAATCATCTTTCCCCAAAAATTCTTTCAGTACCTGTGTTCCTGACAATGTTGCTATTTTTAGTTCTTTGCTTGGCCTTTTAAATAATTCATAAGCAACATCAGGAGTAGAACCATAAAGGGCAAGAGCTAAATCTATAATTGGATCATTTCGTTCAAGAAGCATTTCTTCTAACTTGCTTCTATCTTCATCCATAAAGCTTATTTTTTTTCTACGATTTTTTTCTAAGCTATCAAAAACAAACTGGGGTTCTGAATGTTTTAGTAAATACATCTCTTTCCATAAATCCATATGCTTCTCCTTAATTAGCAGCCTAGCATCATAACAAACAAGTCGAGTGAATCCATTTAATTAGATCAAAGAGATACGTTATTTGTGACTGCGCGTAATGTTTGAGATTGGACTCATTTTCAGTTCATAGCTCTTAAAGACATATCTCCAATATCACCTTTTATGAAATGATGGCTTTTCAATCATAATATCTGAGACGCAACCAGTGATTTATACTATCACTTGGTACGCCATACTAGCGTCAGCTCACCCGGCAAAGCTGACATTACATCAATAACTTTTCTTCTCTAAAAATCGAGATTGGTTCAATGTTAAATCAAGTAATTATCAACATTACCATACTTCAATCTATGTACTTAAAGCTAGTGTTCCTAACAAAGCAACCACGACTATAAACACCCAAAGCTTAGATGTTTTAGTTTTATTAAGCTTAGGTGGAGCTTTGTTATGTGAGGGGTTCAAACTGAGTTCTACAACAACTTCTGTGTTTCTATCATGCTCAACTTCTCTCAGTAATTCAGTTTCGTCATTTAATTCAGCTTTATAACGCTTAATGACTGTATCTAACGATACATCTAACAAGTGACAATAACTCTTAGCTGTACGAGTATCTTTAATTAAACCGTAAACATTATCTGGCTCTGTAGTAAGGTTATCAATCAACATGAATTGGGGTCTACCTATCGTGTGATCCATCGTATAACCTTCTATTACACTATTGCGCCCATAACCAGTGACAACAAATCCAGCAACTAACTCAACCAATGGTGTTTTATCTTGGCTTTCCTCACGCAGTACTTGCCTTAACATAGACTCATAGCACGAATATACTTTATCCCAATCCTGTTTCTCGGTGGCATCAGCCAAATCTGTGGATCGTCACAAATAATGAGAAATGCGTCACACGATGAGAAAATTTAACATTTAAGTTACACCTGAGAAAAATTTTGTAACTCGTCAACGATCCAATAAGGTCAGCAAAGATACGAAACCGGACATTAACATTAATGGATTTTCGAGCTGTTTTTAGTGTTCATTAGACGTTGAGCTACCTTCATCTTGATAGTCAACAAAGCCACCAAAGCGGTCGTTCATCATCAAATTTTTCATGCTAACTTTGTGCGCTAAGTGGAATCCAGCCGTGAAGATCTCAAACCTTCTGCTCTCAACTAAAAGAAGGCATTGATGCGTGAATTTCAATTTCTAACTTTTTATTGCAAGAGCTCATCCGACTCTAATGTTCACTATCATCAAGAATAACGAACTTATAGATCATAACCAACCTTTTTGCTTAGCAATACGAGCTGCTTCAATTCTATTTTTAGCGCCTAATTTCGAAGTCACTTCAGATAAATAATTACGTACAGTTCCAGCGGACAAGAAAATTAAATCCGCAATTTCTTTGGTTGAATGACCTTCTAACGATAAACGTAATACTTTACGTTCATTGTCGGTTAGTGGATCATCAGCAGCCCATGCTTCTGTAACTAATTCGGGTGCAACAATGACTTTACCTGCATGAATTTTTCTCACGGCATCGGCTAGCGAATTAGAAGGTGCATCTTTGAGTAAATAGCCCTTTACACCAGCAGCCATTGCTCGACGAAGGTAACCGCTACGAGCAAATGTCGTTAAAATCATCACCTTGGCAGGATGGTTGATTTTCTGTAATTCCTGAGCTAATTCAATACCTGTCATACAGGGCATTTCAATATCAGTCAAAATAATATCAATGGGTTGTTGTTGAGATCTTACTAACGCATCTTGGCCATTTTTCGCTTTTTCTACGACTTCAAAGTCTTCTTCCATATCAAGTAAAGCAGATAAGGCTCCCAGTACCATAGATTGATCTTCAGCGATGAGTATTTTAATCATTTATTTTATCCATTAGTCACATTGCTCAAAGTTGTTTTTCCATCGTAAGTTTGGCTTTTTTCGGCGATGTGTAGTGTAAATGTAAGCTGTGTATTAGGATCGTTTTCTACCTCCATTTTCCCACCTAGCTGATCAATACGTGTACGCATATTTTGCATGCCTGATTGCTCTTTTCTCATCGTGATTTGTCCTTGATCGCTGATTGTCAAAGTTAATTGAGTGGTCACTTGTTTTAATACGATCCAGACTTTTTTTGTTTCAGCATGACGAATGACATTAGTTATCGCTTCACGAATAATTAATGCTAATTCCGATTCAACTTTTATAGGTAAGGACTCTACTTCAATACTTGCGATTAATTCAATATCAGCGGCTTGAGTGGCGACTTTGACTTGTAGGATTTCTCCTTTAATCGTCGCGACGTTATAACCTTTAACGGCATCTCTGACTTGCGCTAACGTCTTTCGTGATAATTCTTCAACAGCTTTAATTTCAGTTTTAATTTTTTCCAACGATATTCCCTTATCAATCATTTTACTAGCTAGTTCAGACTTTAAAGTGATGACAGATAAGCTATGACCCAGTAAATCATGTAAGTCTCGACTAATACGCTCTCGTTCTGCAATTTTCGCTAAGTGCTGAGTTTCTTGCTGCGATTGCTTTAATGCTTTATTTTTTTTCAAAACCTCAGAATTATGAATATTTAGCAACCCTAAGGTGATCGACATAAAAATTGCCGGTAACCAAAAATAACTCGACTTATCCGTTATAACGGCATACAAAGCGGTGAATACCAACACTAATATCAGCGATAGAAACGCTTTTCTCTTATGATAAAATTCTCCACTAAACGCAGCTGCATAAACGAAAAAAATATTGCCCCCGAAAGTAATTTCCGACAAACCAACGCCAATTAAGCAAATAGCAGCGATATACACAGCCAATTCATTTCCTTGAACTGAAAACGCTCGAAAATAAAGGACTAAAAAGGTAAAGAGTCCGGCAACAACAATTGCCAATTCAATGCCGTGTACAGGCCTAAAATATAAATTACCAAAGAACAAACTCAAGAAAAGTAAATTGCTGTATACCGAATAACCAATATCTTCACCTTGCGGTATTAAGAAATGATGTATTTTGAGCAGTAAATTCATGTGATTCCTGATTGTATATTTTAAAGGTAGCAAGTAATGCAGTATATTACTTGCATGCTTAGGGTTAAGTTATCGCTAATTTATTGGAAATTATATATTTAGTATCAACTTATTGAGCGGTTAGATTATCCAGCGCTATGCGGCCTGATAGGATAACCATATCAATGTTTTTCAGTTCAGTAATATCTTGCCAAGGCTGACCATCAACTAATAATATATCTGCAAACTTTCCAACTTCTATAGTACCCAATTCATCTGATTTACCCAAAGCATCAGCACCATTTCTTGTTGCTGCAAGCAATGCTTTTACATCAGGAATACCTGCTTTAACCATGCGAGATAGCTCTTTACGGTAGCTATTACCATTAATCATCTCGACGGGTGAATCTGTACCGACTCCAAACATCACGCCTGACTGGTTTAATGACGCAATATTTAAGTGTCCTTTAGGCTCTCTCCCCAAGGTAGGTACATAGATAATATTATTTTCCACTATTTTTTTCATCATTTTTGTTTCAATAAGGTTACCGTGGCGTATGCCATGTTCAATGGTAGTAATACCGGCAGCAATGGCTTCATCAGTTTCTTCAGGTGTGCCTGTATGTACCGCGACCCAAAGCCCATGTTTACGTGCTTCACTGGTTATAGCATGCAAAGTCTTATTGGAGATACGTGGCATGATAACGACGCCTTGATCATCGGTATAGCTCTGATAGACAACTTTGACACCATCTATGCCCTGTTTGGCTAGTGCTGCAATTTGTTGTTTTACATAAACAGGATCATCAGACTGTACGGTCGCTCGTTCAAGCACCCAGTCTGGAATTCTTTTGTTTTGGCTTGGGTGCCCGTCTTTAATGGTAAATATTGGCCCTGCGATGAAAATCCTTGGACCTGCAAGGTTCTGCTCGTTAAGTTCTTCCTTAAGTTGAAAAATAGCTGGCATAACATCGCCAAGAGTTCGATAACTGGTAATGCCTGCGGCGATCAATTCTCGGCGAACACTTGGTAAGAAACGAAGTTGATCCCAGATCATAGCCGGTATACTTTGTTGAATACCTTCTGCTTTTGCACTTAATATATGACCATGTAAGTCAATAAGTCCAGGTACAATACCTTTGCCTGTAGCATCAATATGAATAACATCTTGTGGTCTTTTACAAGTACTACCTAGACAAGAAATTTTCCCGTTTTCAACTAAAATCCCTGGGTTTTTTATCGCTTGTTCACTCGTGCCATCAAATAACTGTCCATTGGTAATCCACATATTTTGTTGTGGATTCTGCCAAACATATAAATCCTTTTGATAGGCAATCATAAAAATGGCGGTGATAAAAATTATTAATAAGGTGAAATAGATGAAGAATTTTTTCATAATGATACTCGACTCAAATATGGGTTAATTATTTAGTTTTACTTTAGTTAAACGAATACTTAGTTTTATGGGGATGTAGCTTGACTGAATTTATTTTGAATAGGCTAAATCAGCATTAGATAGAGTGCCTCGAGAACCGTTGGAAATAATGTGTTGTTCCTTGGCAATTCCTTGAATGCTCAAATCACCTGCATCGTTCATTTCAATAGCGATACTTTCAACATCAACATCCAAGTTGGCGTTACCTGCACCGTTAATACACACCGTTAACTTGTTAGCCTTGATGGCTAAGTTTTTGATATCTCCTGCGCCATTGGTCGTAACGATCATTTTCTCAGTGTTTAAGGTATTTGTACCGGTTAATTCAGCAGAGCCAGAGGTACTAATACTATTAAGCTGGTTATAAGTAACAAAAACCTGCACAGACTCTCCACGATGAAAGCCTTTAGTCGTAATAATTAACGTCTCATCTTCAACCTTGGTAACAACATCTGTTATCGGCATACCTGAGACTGTAATCATCAGTTTTTGTTTATCCGCTTGAGTGATAATAACTTCAGCAAGTCCTGATACTTCTAATGATGTAAATTTTCCTACTTCACGGGATTCATTTTGAGACGGTAATCCTGAACAAGCGACTTGTATAAGCGCTAAAGATAAAACGATTGATTTGATAATATATTTCATGGGTGCTTTATGGTTAATTGAACAATGGAGTTAGTTTGCCCAATATAAAATATAAGCGTAAGAGAGATTTGTCATGAGTTGAAATGACAAATGTCATATTGTAGTGCTTGGGATAATTAGTTCCGGCTTAATAATTGAGCCAAAGACCATACTTATAACCCCGAGTGAAGCAATGACTCTTTGCCATAGGTGTATGTATTTATGTCTACTATATTTTCGAAAATAGCCTCTAGTTGAATCTGATTTTTATGCCACCACAACAGGTTAAGCATTAAAATAGAACGGTTATTAAGGACTATATTCGTATCAGAGCAGTCTATTTAAAGGTCATTATTGTATTCAGAAAAAGGTCAGTAATGTGGCTTAGTTAGCGTTAAGAAGTTAAATGCCAACGTCAGGAATGAGCTTAAACCAGCCTCACAAGTGAGTAGAAAGTTTTGGCTAATATTGCCCTAAATATGTTCATGGATTCACAAAAACTTAATGACCGCTTTTGGCTATTTGTGATCATTAAGATTGCTGACTGAATATCAGATATTATGATTGAAAAACAAAGAAATCGATAAAATCTCATTTGTTTTAGCCCATTAAAATAAGCTACTTCAATATGAGATAGTCCCAAACATTATGCTTAGTCACAAACTAAGGTTTCTATTTGACCCAAAGCAAAAGAGTTACATTGTAACCACTAAGGGGTTAAGAAGAACTGGATGGGCTTTTCACGCTTATTTGCGTGGGAAATAAATAGTTAACAAGCCTGTTTGATTTATCTAAACTCAAACGTGGAGCTGAAACTACATGCACGAAGTGCATATAAGAGATGGAGCATGCGACTGAACGGAACACTAGCCGCACTCATACTTGATGGAATCAGCTATAATATTTCGGCACGTAGATACACAAATGTCAGAAAACTTCACCCACAGCCACCCTGCTAAACTTCTCTTTCTCTTTCTTTTATTGGCTACTAACGATACAAAAGTTATTGCAATGAATGTCGCAGACAACCAAGCCTCGCCACACGTAAATCGCCCCTAGCAAAGCTAGGAAATGGCGATACATTTATCTTTTGAACTTGCTTTTGAACTTGCTTTTGAACTTGCTTTTGAACTTTCTCACGCATCTTGCGTATGTTTTTGTTATTTCTCTGTGTAC
>JABSOJ010000658.1 GCA_013216005.1 Alteromonadaceae bacterium
GTAAACATCATACTTTGTAAAGTCAAAAACTGGTAAATTGAATATCCCCAAAAGCACGAGTTTTCGACAGCCTAGCTAACAGCCGTTTGGGTGCCAACTCAAGAGCAAGAAGCAATACGTGATTTAACTAGAGCATGAGAAGATATGAAATCTCTTGAGACAAAAGTTAAACAGCGATTGGGTGCATTTTTATTACGTTATGGACGTATTTACGAAGAAGGAAAATCTCGTTGGACAGCCACTCATTTTAATTGGTTAGATACTATAAAGTTTGATAATCCGATCCAGCAAATAGTTATGCAAGAATATATTGATGCATTAAAAGAAATTCAACAACGAGTGGCTAATTTAGTACGTCAGATGCAATCAGCATTGGAGACCTGGTCATTGGGCCCTGTTATTTACGAGCTTATAGCATTGAGAGGAATAGATATCGTTAGTGCAATGACGATCATGGCGGAGTTAGGAGACATTAGCCGATTTGATTCGCCAAAACAACTGATGGCTTTTCTGGGATTAGTGCCTAGTGAATATTCAAGTGGAGGCACTGACCATATAGGCTAAATTAGGGTTACAGTTCAACAATGTTTTCTGTTAATTTACATGAGTTCAAACCTATACAGGCTCTGGACTGTATCAACTTAAACATGATAATACACAAATATGAACTGTTACCCGGTTTGATTGGTGCCGAAAAAGCAGTTTATGCTGAATATCACACATATCTTAAAAATAAAGGTACAACTATTGATTATGCACATGTAGATTCAAAAAATGTATTTGAATTTATTGAATCTGTACTTGCAAGAACAAAAAATAATCCTATGTTTGCATTTGAAAAAGAAAGTGAAATTGAAGATTGGTTAAGAGAACAATGGGCTGGTAGTTTTAAAGATATGTTAAGAAATCAAAAGGAAATGGTTAAAGTTGATTCTATATCTAAGCAAGTAACAGAATTAGGGAGTATAAATACTACGTTAAAGCATTATTTAGAAACGCTGATAAATCGTTCTGATACTGATGATACAAAGATTATTGCAGAAGAATCTGAACGACTCAAATTGGACCAACTTAATTCAAAACTTATGGAGCATACTGTATTTACTGAACTTATTTCAAAGGAGAACGATATTACGTTAGAAGGGGCTAAAGAAATATTTAAATGTGAAGATATTAATGCATTTGCGAATAAAGCAAGTGAAATATTTAAACATACGACAGCAGAACAATACATTGAAATGTGGCGACAAACTGAAATGATTAATGATTTTAATAAAATTAGAAATATATTGCTTTTACCTCCTTTTGTTTTAGATTGATTTTAAAATCTTATCGATTAAAAAATAAACAGCTTTAAAGTTCGGGTACTAGTGACACCCGAACTAACTCCTGACATCAGGAATTCTATGTACAGTAATTAACCGTTTATACAGTATCATTTTTTTTGATGATTATATTCACCGTATGTTATTTAATACTTAGTTTATGTCTAATTGCTAAACCGATTAAAAATATTAAACCTGTTGAAATAATATTTTGTATAGATGTAGTGATCTGTACACATAATCCTATGGGGTTTTTAAAATCTATAGCGCTAAAAACTGTTTTAGTCATTGATGAAAAAGGGAGCATATTACCCCAAGAAAGTTGGCGACCTTGACTCCATGTTATTTCAGATATTCCCCAACCAGGCAAGCTGTATAATCCAGAAAAAATAAAAAAGGATGCAATTAAAATAAAAAAAGGACGCCAAATACTTGTACCGTAATGACTGGAATATTTATAAAGGCATAAAATTGCTAAATTCGTTCTGATTTTAAGTTTCTTTAAACATAATTTTGTTTTTATCCATGGTTTAATTTTAACCAATTGTTTCTTATACCATGATTTTTCTATTTTAAATTCTTTAATATCTTTTCGAAGTAATTTTCTTTTTGAATCCATTTCGAAAGTAAAAAATTGGAGTTCTTGCTCGTGGTCATGAACTTCATGCATTGCTTGTTTTAATGTTCTCCATGCGTCTCTATTTTCTTGCGGTTTACCTTTTTCATGTTTCCATTTAACTTGATGAAATGAAGTACCTTGTTTGATTTCTGTTTCAAGAAAACTTGGTGGGTCGTAAAACGTGGCATTTTCGAATGTTGGGATTGATTCAAATGTAACATTTTCAAATTTAACCATTTG
>JABSOJ010000659.1 GCA_013216005.1 Alteromonadaceae bacterium
TTTATAAGAAACATAATTTAAGCCGGAAAATTGAGCTGGAATGTAGTTTGCAAAATCTGGCTGAAAGTTTCGGTGACAAGCACTTTCTGCGAGTGCATAAATCTTATTTAATTAATCCGCAACATAAGTACTCCTTAAAACGCAGAACATCGGCGGATTATGACCTGTTGTTATTGGGTGAAGTTATCCCCGTGGGTCGTAAATATTTGAGCCAAGTAAAATTACGGATCCACGCTTAAAAATTTATACCTAAATTCGCTAAAACATCTACCATTCATCATATTTACCGTTAGTGTTACACCTCACCTGTAATTTTTATTGCTTATATTAAACAGTAGGTTATTTTTTTATTGAAGGTTTTAATATACCGTTTATACCTCAGTCGATAACAGGTTAACTATTACCTTTTGTGATCCTATTTAAAAAACCATAAAGTAGATTTTCTAAACACTATGGAGATCGACAACCAGACAATTATTTATCGGGTTGTTGATTAAGATTAATATTTAATGGACTTTTTTTATTATGGAATATCACACATATAAATTGTTTCTTATGTGCGCATTTATCCTCTTACTTGGTGGTTGTGGTTCAAGTGGTGAGAGTTTCGTCGAAACTAGCGTACAGGAAACTTTAAACATGACCCTTGATACTTACCTTGACGCTAATCTGGTTGATAATGGCGCAGGGATGGCGATTATGGTTATCAAAGATGGCAATGTTATTTATAGAAATGCTAAAGGAATGGCAAATAAACAAACAGGACTAGCGATCAGTAGTGATACTGGTTTTCGTTTAGCCTCAGTGAGTAAACCTTTTACGGCAATGGCGGTAATGCAACTTTATGAGCAAGAGTTATTAACCTTTGATACCCCTATCATCAATATTTTACCAGAGCTTTCGCCCGCCTGGCAGCATATTACTATTGACCATTTGTTAAGGCATCAGTCTGGGATCCCTGATTTTCTTAACGATCTCAAGCTCGACGACTGGATTGATGATTTAACGAATCAGATGGTTGTGGAACATTTCGTTGTTTACGACGGACTTGAATTTGAGCCGGGTACTAAAAGTGAATACAGCAATAGTGGTTATTTGTTATTGGCTGAAATTATAGAACGTGTCAGTGGTGAGCGTTTTGAAGATTATATGATGAATCATTTCTTTCAACCATTTGGTATGACTGACAGTTATATTAGCGACGAATATTCTATCCCCCGTGCTAATTACGCAACGCAAACGACAGTATTTGGCCACAGTTCGTTCAACGTTAATGGCTCTACCGGACAGGTAAGCTCGCTAAATGATATGGAACATTTCATTAACGCATTGTTTCAAGGGCTGCTCGTTAGCGAAGAAACAATAAATCTTTATGCTGATCGCATTAATCATACTGGCTCTTCCGATAGTTTTAGAAGTTTTATGTTTCTTTTTAACCAGGATAATTGGCAGCTGGTTATTTTAGCTAACGATGGTCTAACGACCACAGATCATGTTTATGTTCATAAACTTGTTGAAGACTATTACCGTTCACAAATATCGGGCTAGAAGCTCGGTGTTCACACTTTTTCAAAACATGGATAATAAAATGAAAACGTTAAAAATATATTGTATTACTTGTCCTGTTTTTAGCATGCTTTTGGTGGTAAATCTCAAAGTAGCTAACGCGCAAGAGATGTCTTATGATTCTATTGGTGGTGGCTTTAATAGTGTCTTTTTGGACAAAAATAATGAAATTCATCTGGGCTTAAATATTTTAGCATCGAAAAAATTAACGACTGATTTTTATATTAGTAGTCAATACGGACAAGTGACTAAAGAGATTGTCAATACGGATGTTTCATTGGATGAATTTAGAATTGTTGTTGGTTATATATATACACTGAGTGACAGTACCGATGTTAATGTGGAATTAGGTTATGTGTCAGACAAACTTAGTTTTAGAGGCATTAATGCAGATGATGATGGCTATTTAATTGGTTTAAAGTTGCGTAGTAAGCTGAGTTCATCATTATTGCTTTGTGGCGGTCTTGCAAATTTAGAATTTTCTGATCAGAGTAATATAGAAGTGAGCCTGGGACTAGGCTGTCGAAATATTACCTTTATGTGTAGTAGCTCAGACTTGATCTGACAGTTACCCTCTTTTTTGGATATCGTGTCAGTTGTCAGTTTAGATTTGAGCT
>JABSOJ010000660.1 GCA_013216005.1 Alteromonadaceae bacterium
TTTACAGAAAAGTGCAAGTCTATGAAATTTAGATGTTCACAAATGTCAATAATAAAAAACTGCGGAATCGAGTGTAAACCATTACGATCTGTTTTAACGGTACTCCAGAGTGTGATTGAATGAGAGAGTCAAAATAAGCTTCTAAATCTTGGCGATTTAATGTGTCGGGACAGCGATCAAAATAAGAAGTGATGCGTCGAACAGGACGAGAATAAAGATCGATTGTTGAATCGCTTTTACCTAAACGTTTAAGTGCGCTAAGATGTTGTTGATACAGTGAATCAAAACGTTGCTGATCAAATATGTTCATGTGTAATTCCTCTGTTGTTGCACTCGGTCGTGAGTGCATAGAGGAATTATTATCCAAAATTAAGGGATCGACTGGTTTTGCTTTACTTCCGCGTAGCGGTTTCGTTCAACAAGCAATTAGGATTAAAAGTAATACAGGTAGCGATAATTTAACAAGCACGATTGACTGAATACTTATGCAAGTTGATATAGACCTACTACTCGCTTAAAAAAAGTTCAAATCGTCGGGGGGGGTTTCAATGACCAAAGTTATCAATCATAGTTTACCTAAAAACAATCAAGCTCCAATACTCAAACCGACAGTTAAAGTAGGAGCTGATTCACACAAGCCTATTCACATTAAGTCTATTTCTATTAAACCGATTTGTATTAAACTGATTTCTATTAAACTGATCTGTATTAAACTGTTCTGTATTAAACCAAAATATCACGAGCAATAATTACTCGCTGAATTTCACTTGTACCTTCATAAATAGTTGTAATACGAACATCCCTTGCTAGTCGCTCTACCGGATATTCCTTGATATAACCTGCCCCACCTAATAATTGCAAAGCGGTATAACAAGCATCATTCGCTTTTTCAGTAGTAAAAACTTTTGCCATTGAAGCCGCTGTAGAAAACGCTAAACCGTTGTCTTTATTTACTGCTGCTTGCATAATTAACAGTCTGGCAGCTTCCAGTTCTGTATATCGATCCGCCAGCATCCATTGCAAGCCCTGAAATTTTGATAACGCCTGCCCGAATTGTTTACGCTCTTTAATATATTCTTTGGCGTAGTCCAGTGCTTCCAGTCCTAAACCTAATGCTAAAGAAGCGATCCCAATTCGACCACCAGCCAATTCGGTAACCGCAATTTTAAAGCCCTGATTTTCGACACCTAACAAGGCCGAAGCAGGAATTCGACAATTATCAAAGACGACTTCATTGGTTGACGAAGCCTTTTGTCCCATTTTATCTTCTGCTTTCGATACTTTTATTCCAGGGGTTTGACTATCAATTAAAAAACAACTGATGCCTTTTCCTCTTGCTGCATCCGGATCGGTTACTGCCCATACAACAAATACGCCAGCATATTCCGCAGAAGTAATAAATATTTTGCTTCCATTGAGAATATAGCTGTCACCCTCTTTAACCGCTTTAGTTTTCATTGCAGAAGGATCTGAACCTGCAGAAGACTCAGTCAGACAAAATCCCCCCGCATAAAATTCACCACTACAAATTTTAGGCAAATAATGTTGTTTTTGGTTGTCATTGCCAACCGCCTGTATTACTTCAGCAACCATATTAGTCACAGAGGTTGTCACTGCTGTCGACGCACAACCACGGGCAAGTTCGGTTATTGCCAAACTGAAAGCTGCGCTGTCCGCTTCAATACCACCGTATTGACTATCAATATTAATCCCCATAAAACCTAGTTCACTGAGTTTTTTAATATTTGATAAAAACAGGTCTCTGCCACCCGCTTCTTCAACTTTCTGAGCATTAGGCTTTAGTTCGGTTTCAGCAAATTGTTTTGCTGTTTCCTGAATCATTAATTCTTCATCATTAAACGTTATTTGCATTTCTTTGCCTCATTTCTTACCATTATTTTGTTCAATCAGAATACACAACTATCCGTTATTCTGAGGAAGTCTATTTAATGAAGTGGATTTTATTCATAGAATATTAAGTTGGCTAGTGAAAAAACAAATAAAATGAATAAATTGACAAATTTACCCATTATTTGTAAAAAATACAGTTATAAATGAAAGCTTAACCTTGTTTTAACATACTCTCAGCTATTAATTTTCGGCTCTGTTCCATCTAATTGTTGTCTATACTTATAAGTGAGCATAACTCATTGAGGTTAAAGGCAATGAAGACAAAA
>JABSOJ010000661.1 GCA_013216005.1 Alteromonadaceae bacterium
GTTGGGATGATGACTATATGATGAAGGTACTTATGGTTGGGTTGACAATTGGTTAATTAAGACCCGTTTGCCCTGTGCATTTGGGGACGATTTATGAAATAGACAAAGATAAACCTAAATCGTTCATAATCATTGTGATTTTTTTAAATTAAGTCTTAACCTCAGACAAAAACTCTCAATTCTGTCATTCCTTTAGCCTACTTTCTAGTTAGTGTTCGTCAGAACCAGGGTCGTAGCGAAGGCGATCCAGTGGTGCAATATGAACATTACTAGAGTTGGGCATTTAGTCATTCTAAATAACCTTATATAGTGGTGTTCAGATTGTGCCAGCGGGACGTCCGCAGTAGACATTCGTTTCTGGATGGACACTAATTAGTTTTAGCCCTGAAACAGATATCTCTAAAGGATGAAAATAAAAACGTCGCTAATAAATTAGAGACGTTTTTATCAAAGTAAACTTTAAATTATTTTATGACAACATTAAAAATGTTCACGAGGTATTAGCGATTTCTACTTCCCTTCTCCACATTTACCTTTTGATTTCATTTTGCCTTCGCCACACTTACCTTTGCCTTTTTTCTTACTTTCACCGCATTTGCCTTCACCACACTTACTTTCGGCTTTTTTCTTACCTTCACCACATTTTCCTTCACCACACTTACCTTTGGCTTTTTTCTTTCCTTCTCCACACTTCCCTTCGCCACATTTACCTTTAGATTTCATTTTACCTTTATCATCATGACTGCCTTGAGCATCATCTGTTTGACTAACAACCGTCATTATAGATTGGCTTTCAAAAGGGTTTGTCTCTGCTTGAGCTGGCAATGCTGTTGCAGCTAGAACAACCAAGCCAAGTAATGAAGATAGTGCTGTTTTTTTAATTAGGTTCATCATGTTTTTCCTTCTAAATATGTGATAATTTCTTATTGGATTAATTAAACTATTAACAAAGACCACTGACTAAAGAAATAAATTTCATCTTATGCATGATTTTTTATAAATAATATCGTTTAATGTGCAAAATTATTAAACTGTACTTACTAAGTTAACATTATTTAAATGAATACATCAAAAAAACAGCTAAACAACCAACTAATATTAGCTCCTATGGAAGGAGTTGTTGACCCGTTAATGAGAGAATTATTAACTTCGCTTAATAATTTTGATTTATGTGTCATAGAATTCATTCGCATCATCGATGCTCTACTACCGGAACGTGTATTTTATAGAATAGCTCCGGAATTAAACAATGACGGATATACTGCGAGTAAAACACCAATAAGGCTACAACTACTAGGTCAACACCCTCAATGGATGGCAGAAAATGCAGTACGCGCTATAGAACTCGGCTCACATGGTGTAGACATCAATTTCGGTTGCCCGGCAAAAGCAGTCAATAAAAGTAAAGGTGGGGCTGTATTACTTAAAACCCCGGAAGAAATCTTTAAAATAGTTTCTTGTGTTAAACAAGCTGTAGGAAAGGAGGTAATCACTTCGGTTAAAATACGCTTAGGTTTTGATGATGCAAATTTACTTGATGAAATAGTCGATGCTATCGTCAGTGCAAATGCTGATCTATTAACTATTCATGCTCGTACTAAAAGACACGGCTATAAACCTCCCGCATATTGGGAATATATTGGCGATATTCAGAAAAAATATGATATCGAACTAGTCGCCAATGGAGAAATTTGGTCAAAAAATGATGCAAGCAGATGTAAAAAAATCACTAGTACATCAAATCTAATGTTAGGAAGAGGTATTTTAGCCCTACCCAACTTAGCCAATGTTATTAAACATGAAGCAGAGCCGATGTCCTGGGCTGAAGCAACGAGGCTGTTACTACATTACAGCCAATTAGAACTACAGGGCGATAAAAGCTACTACTTTTCCAGCCGACTTAAACAGTGGCTTCGATATTTAAAACTACAATACCCTGAAGCAGAAATACTTTTTGAAAAGATCAAAACCTTAAAAAATAAAAATGACATATTAAATATAATTGGTATCAATAACACAAATTAACTATAAAATTGATCTAAATAGCAGTTAAATAATTAATAATTTAGAAATTTTACTTTCCTTCAAAATCGAGTAGGGTGAGGCTTTTGCCTCATCCCTCTCACAGAACCGTACGTACGGACCTCGTATACGGCTCCTGCATAC
>JABSOJ010000662.1 GCA_013216005.1 Alteromonadaceae bacterium
CTCATTGTCTTGCACCTCAATAAGTTACGTTCATTTATAAGTATAGACAACAATTAGCTACAACAGAGCCATATTTTTTGGTAACTGTCGATTTTGGAACTGTCCAATGGTGTTTATACCCAAGTAGCTTGGGTATAAATTTAATTTCCTTGTAGCGTAGCTACGATGGTTCTGGCCCCGCTATGGTCACGATGTTCTCCTAAATAAATTCCCTGCCAAATCCCTAAATTAAGTCGTCCGTTGCTGATTGGAACCGTGATACTACAACCTAAAATACTTGATTTTATATGCGCTGGCATATCATCACTGCCCTCGAAGGTATGTTGATAATAAGAACAATCTTCTGGTACAAAATGATTGAAATGAGCTTCCATGTCGTTTCGTACGGTAGGATCGGCATTTTCATTAATTGTCAGTGATGCTGAAGAATGTTTTATAAATAAGTGCAATAATCCGCAATTTATTGAAGTTAAACTGTTTAAATTTTTGATGATTTCATCGGTAATCAAATGAAAACCTCGTGTTTTTGCTGATATTCGAAATTCTTTTTGTGTAAACATAAATTGTCTTATTTTCTCTGTTGATAAAGCTGAATAAAGGCATTTACAGCTAAAGGCACTATGTCAGTTATAATAGCCGCAAACTCGTTATCTTTTCTGTATTTAACATACAAATTTTTAAACACACCGTGCTCTCCAAGTTTTTTAACTTCAATTAAAGACTGTACGGTTAAACTTTTCACTAACCAATCAGGCATAGTGGCAATGCCCATATTGGCGGCGACCATTTGTAACATTAGGTGGCTATTGGTGACATGTTTGATGTTTTTAGGTTGGCAATTTTCAGGTGTTAAAAATAATTTAAAAACATCAAGTTGCTGTTTGTCAACAGGGTAGGTGAGCAGTGTTTCATCAATAAAATCTTTAGGTTTAAGAAAGTTTATAACGGCCAATAGATGATTTTGATGTATTACAGCGATAACTTCAAATTCACCAATTTGTTGATAAAGGGTGTTAGCGGTATCGCTATCAAGATATTCATCTGTAAAGAGGAGGTTGTATTCTTGCTCAGTTTCATTTCGGTTAGTGCTATTTCTGCTATATGGTTGAGAATAATTGTGAGCGGCTCTTTGCTCAAAAGTAGGATCGACAAATTCAAACTTTAGTTGAGGCTGATGTTTTTTTATTGAGTCAAGTACGGGCAATAACCATTGTAAACATGCGTGACAACTCATTGCTAAGCGCAATGATTTATTTATTATCGGTTTTTGCTTTAGTTTGTTATTGGCGAGTTCTATTTGGGGTAATATTTCTGTGGCGGCATTTAGCAATATTCGGCCTTGCTCAGTAAATTCAACGGGTGAGGTATTTCGAATAAATAACGTATTGTTTAACCTGTTTTCCAGTTCTTTTAATTGATGTGACAACGCAGATTGGCTGATAAATAAGGCTTCTGCGGCTTTACGCATATTACCTGTTTGTTGCAATGTCGATAGGTTTTTTAAATGCTTAAGCTCAAACATGAAATTTTTATTGGATTATTTCATTGGGCATTATTAATGGTCGTAATATCTGGAAAACTGATTTAGTAAATATTTATACAAAGTTGTTACCTGTATATCTAGTTCTTGGCGATCGTTTATGGATCGCGCCTTCTTGCTCGTTATTGCATTCACCCGTAGATTTAGATCAAGAAGAAAAGTTGGATAGTACGTTAAGTCCTGGCTCGCTTTTGCTAAACAGAAGTGTGAGGAATTAAGATTAATTAAGTTAGCACTAGTGAATGAAAATATAGATGATATTACGCTTTACTCTGCAGCCGCGTTAGCAAGAAAAGTATCGCATAAAATCCACAAGGTAGCAGTGCAAACACTAATCAATCAATTGAATGGGCGAGATTATCATCGGGCTGAAAACTTTGTTACTCGTAAAGCTATCCAGCAAAAAATATTAAATTTACCTCTTTATCCGACGACTACGACAGGGTCTTTTCCGCAAACGGGAGATATACGTGTAATAAGGGCTAAGTGGCGACGTCAGGAAATAACAGATGCTGAGTATAAAGCCTACATTCCGCTCATTTAAGGTATTGATTTAAATGGACTTTAAAAGTCATAAAATGTAGCCATGTATTTGTGTGTTTTATAATCAATTG
>JABSOJ010000663.1 GCA_013216005.1 Alteromonadaceae bacterium
TCCCTCTTGGAGCCCTTTATTCATAAGGGATTAATCTATAACACATTTGCAACTGGCTAGATGGTTTGGTTTTTTTATATTTATGATTACTAATACTTTAAAATTATGTGACTTCAATCCAAGGACTTCTCTGTTTGCTTTATAGACGTTAGTCAAATAATAAAGATTGCTTCTAATTGATGTTTGGATTAACGTTTATTTAAATAAAATTTGTTATGTTTTAGAGATGTTTTATGAATGAAATAGTAAAATTTAATAATGGAGATCGTTTAAGAGACGTCTTGTTGGTATTTCTAAAATTTGAAAGAATAATTACTGTAAGTAGCATTAACTTATCAAAAGATTGGGATTTTGATGAAATCAAACACCCTAAAATAACAACAGGTCTTAGAACGCATCAATTAGATTTTTTGAAGTTACTAAATATTACTGTTGAAGATATCGTCTTAGACGATATGTATGAACATATTGCAATCAATAAAAAAGTCTCTGATATATTAGACGAATTTGTTCAGCTTGAGATTATAGTTCGTGTTGGTGATGATACTTCTGCATTTATAAATATTGAAAAAAGTAATTTAAAAAAAATAAGAAATTTTAGTTACAAATTAAGTGCTAAAGGTTTGGATATAGTATTAAAACTTCAAGAACATAATGATAATAAAGATAGAATTGAAAGGCAGATAAATATAAGTAGGGAACAAATAGATATAAGTAAATCATTAAAAATAAATAGTCGCAGAGCTTTATGGGTTTCAAAGGGGGCACTTTTACTATCATTTTGTTTTTTAATTATAAGTGTCTGCGTTTTAAGAAATGCCTTTGATACTATTAAAATAGGAAAGGAGCAGCTACAAATATCTCAAAACCAATTAAAATTATCAGAAAAGAGAATAGAATTATTAGAATCTGACTGGGAGAAAAACACCACCCCTTTACCTAAGGAAATAATAAAAAAACCAGATTAATCACATTACGTAACTTCCGCTTTGTGGTAACTATTGTCCTTTATTTTGTATATTTCAATGTCGATTACATTCATTATTAATTTATTCCTGGAAGAGAGTTTTTAAATAATTATCAAATTTTTCTTGTTATACCTAGGAAATCCCAATTATAGCCCTTTGTTTTTTCGTTATCAATAATGTACGTTTTTGATAATCATTATTGATAGCTTCAATATTGTCTAAATAATCAGTTTTCATTCTCAAAAACCATTCTTGAAATTAAATTATCAATTTCTTGTTATTTTATGAGTTTTAAGAATGTGATTTATGACCCCCTATTTTCTTATAATGTTTAATTTTGATTCTTCTATAACCATCAATCAGTATTACAAAGCACTTAAATCTGCACTGGATATTTTGATGATATGTTGAATATATGAAAAAAATCCCCATTTAAATAAGTGTTAATTTTTATATATTACAAGGGTGTTTTACATATGGATCAGTTTTCAAAAGAAGAAAATAAAATAATGATATCAGCTTTAAAGGAGTTTAAAAAATCATTAAAGAATATTGATAGGGACTCATTAGACGCTTTCGCACTAGTAATATTTATTAATGCTTGTTACGACACAGGTAGTTATCAAAGTAACAGGCATGGTGTATTGAGTTATTATGATAAAGCAAGAAAATCAGCAAATATTTTAACGGTATTGCACGACAAAGATGACGAGCTTTTTAATTGGACTATTAGGCTGGCTCATGATGTTTTAATAAGTCATTGCATTGTTCATCCTGATTTGTGCATGCCCAATTAATATAGTAACACCAAAAAATGAGCTTTAACGAAGTTTTTTATTATAAATTATTGATTTAATTATAGTTGACCATATATTAATTATTGTATCAGCTGTAATTCTATCAACTATATTGCAGAACTTGATGCCGCCCATGATAGGGGGCGGCTTGCGTTAGGTGAGATTCAGGGGGTTAATGTGTTTTAATTAACTTGAATATTTACTAAATTCTGATAAGATTTTTTAAAATATATTTCTTCCTGAATATGAGTACTACTTTGACATTTTGACTTGTAATCTATATCAAACGCTGAACTTTTTTGCCCTTCTGGCAACTAAGAGCGAAAATACATACAAATGATTGGATTGATAAATGGAAGACCGTTGTACTAAATAGTGTACAATAAAA
>JABSOJ010000664.1 GCA_013216005.1 Alteromonadaceae bacterium
AAAGCTGGAACAAAAAAATGTAAACCTAAATGAAGCATGTGAGCGCCACTCTCTATTTATCACCTAACACTTATTATAGATACTCTTCAGTAATGTCCGTTCCATAAATTGCATTTAATTCGCATTAATATCCCACAAGTTCCAAACATTATAAACTACAAATTGCGAATTGTTATCAAAATTTGGATATTGGCGAAACTTCTCAGTAATATGACACGAATAATACATTAGAAAATATATGGCAAATACTTTGTGGCTAATGTTTTCTTAGCGAACTTTCAGGACGGTACGATTATCCTAAGCTCTCTGTAGAAACCGTCAGGTAGGGTTTCAACCACTATACATAAGTAACTGGCCATTTTTAAAAAATATCCAATAAAGCTTCCGTGTCATGCTCACGCCCCATACCCATGTCCTGTAGGTAACTGCGTTGTATATTTAGACCATCTTAAAATGACCAGTTATTTATGCTAATTGGTATTATAGTGTGAAGAGATAGCACATTAAAATAATTAATCAAAGGCAACTGTCATATCAATAATCTCATTAAAATAATCCGAATTAATCACACTGTCCGCCACAGTGTTTGCATGAATAAGAACGGGATGATACGTGGAGCCTTTTACGCTGATTATACGATCTAGCTTACGTTGTACTTCACTGATAATGCTTTTATCAATTTCATTACTATTGAGTTTACACTCGCAAATATATATTCGTCTTTTAGTCTGAATGAGAAGGTCAACCTGACATCCTTTTCTTGTTTTAGTGGCTTGTTGAGTGTAGCCACCTGCAAATATAACTTCAGATCCTTCAATACCCATTTTATTTAATAAAAAACCAATGTTGTTGTGGATAATATTTTCAAACTGTAAGCCTAACAAAGATGGCAAGTTATTGGGTAATGTTACAATACTGGTATTTTGCTCTTTTTCTTTAACTTTCATTATTGCTCTGAAGTATAAAGCGGTATAGTTATCGCTTATTCTGAGCACAAAAGAACGTGTGCGCCTTTGTTTTTGAAGATCCCAGATGTATTGTTTTTTTATGAAACCAGATTCATTAAGGACATTAAAAGCCTCAGAATCGCGACCTGCATATGTTTTACCAATTCGCTCCATTACTTCTTTGGGCGTTAGTAGTGAGGGTGATAAACCAATAGTTTCCAATATGTTTCGGTAGATCTTATTTTTTTTTGAAAACAGATCATAGAACATCTGTTCGAATTCATCATAGAGGAAACCACCTTTGGTAAAAGCTATTTCTTTCAGGTTTTGCTCTGCGGTATTGGATAAATCGAGTTCTTCTAAATAACGGGGAACGGTGCCGACTGCGCTTATCATTTTAATTAGATCAAACTGTGGTGTTTTATGAATTCTGTCCCCAAAAAATGTCGGCATATCAGTAAGTTCAAGTTCTTTTAGCACGAGATCTAAGGATATTCGACCTACAAACCCCTTATTCATTATAATGTTTTCTTCTATCCATGAGGATAGAGAGCCAGAAAGTATGACGATAAAATTTTTCTTCTGAGTGAATTTGCTTTCCCACAGGTAAAAGAACGATGACATAAACGAGGGGGATTTAGTGGCAAGCCAATTAATTTCGTCTATTGCTAAAATTGTATTTTTATCGCTGCACATATCTGCAATGAACTCAAATAACTCAACCCATGTTCCATGCGGTGGTGTATAAGAAAGAGAAAACACGGTTTTTACTTGTTCTGAATAGGAAATCCGTTCATCTTCATCACTCATTCTCTTATCTGGTGGCGTAGATGTGAGATAACGAAGCACCACTTTCTTTTTCTGATTAGCAAGTTCTCTAATCAGCCGGGTTTTACCTATCCTTCTTCGTCCACGAATGACATTAAGTGTACCTTTTCTTGAGTTGAAGCTGCCTAGAATCCGTTCTATCTCACTTTGTCGACCCGCAAATCTGCTCATAAGTACCTGTACATTAAATTAAGTTTTTTAATTTTCATGTACAGTAACATAGTGGATTTTAAGTGTACATGAAAATCCATTTACGTATTTTAATGTATACTTGATTTTCATTTTTAAGTGGCTCTGTTTCATCTAATTGTTGTCTATACTTATAAGTGAGCATAACTCATTGAGGTTAAAGGCAATGAAGACAAAATCATTTGTAA
>JABSOJ010000665.1 GCA_013216005.1 Alteromonadaceae bacterium
TTAGCCGCTGCTTGATAATTAAATTCAATGAGATAACTTTCAGCAATTTCGGCGGTTAAGTTAGCGGCACTAATAAGGCGATTATTTTTAATTTTTTTGATATGTTTTACTATGGTATTCTTGATAAAGAAGCCAACAATAACAGCAACAATTAACGATAAAAATCCAGTCCAATCGGAAAATGTTAAATTACCAATCCATGTTATAAAATTTTGCATAATCGATGACCCATTAAAAATAAAATACAGGAAAAATTTCAATGAAATTCAGTGGTTATTTTATCATACACATCAATTTAGGCATTTTACAGCAATAAGTAGAATTTAAAAATACACTTTAGCTTGGGCTAGACTTAAATCGAGTGATTGGATGTTGGTAACAGATGTAAATTAGAAATAGTATTTCTAATCTTATGATGTTTTACGTTAGTAATACGAACTTTGTCAGCCTTCTATATCTATTGATGAATTTGAGTCGATTACTTTTTGCGACCGTCGCGTGTTACCATCGCGCTCTACCACATAGGGGTCAAAAATTTAGATTAAAATCACCGATAAACTATGCCCACTATTTCCGGAGGTAGCTGACATTAGTTTAAATATTCTAAGGCGCTAACGCTCCCTTTGCGTATTAGAAAATTAATAGTGTAATTTTGTATGGCAATTGTTTTGCCATACATTTTCTTGGGCAAATTAAACTAGGTGAATTTCAAGTTTTTTACCCACAGCAGTTGCAAATCGCTCAAGCGTTGAAAGTTTCACATCTTCTGAATGATTCTCTATTCGGGAAATTGCGCTTTTTTGTGTATGTAATTTGTCAGCTATATCAAGTTGAGTTAAACCTGCTTCTTTTCGCGCCTCTTTTAAAATCACACCAAACTTGAAAGCTTCATAACCTTTATTGTAATTTTCCGCGAATTCGGAATCATTACTAAGACGTTTTGATAGATATTTTTGAAAATCACTCATTGTTTCTTCCTTAATAAATAGTCTTTACGACGTTTTTCAGCAATTTTTATTTCTTTAGACGGGGTCTTTTGAGTTTTCTTCACAAAACCATGATTTAATATGATGAGGTTGTCACCTTCAAAAAATCCTAATAGTCTAAAAATATTACCACTATTTTGAACTCTAATCTCCCAGATGCCATCTGTATTAACTAGCTTCTTCAAATAAGATGTTGGCACAACATCGAGTTCTTCAATAACTTGTAACACCCAAGCAACCTTTTGAGCCTGCTTACCATTTAGGGAATCAAGGAACTCAGCAATAGGACATTTACCGTCAACGGTAGTATAAAAATTTATTTTCTTCACTCTTAAAGGTTAACATAGATGTGAACTTTTAAGAGTTATAATTTATTGATTTACTATAACTGAGGTGATTTATGTTGACTTGGAATAAAGGTAAACGCGTTGGTCAAAAGAAAGCTTAGATTCAAATAATAAGTGCATAACTTGAAGATATTTGGCGTATACGAATTAGACTGGAAATTGAACATAATCTTGAACAACTAGTGTTATTCAATTTAGCTTTAGATAGTAAGCTGCGATCTTGTGATTTAATTAGTCTAAAAGTCAGAGATATAGCTTCAAGTGGTTTAATCCAATCTAGGGCTATGATTGAACAACAAAAAACGCACCGTGAAGTTCAATTTGAAATTACGGCAAAAACACAGCAATGTTTAACACAATGGGTTCACGAAAAACAATTAGCACCTTCAGATTTTATATTCCTTAGTCGACGAAAGCTAAAAAACACATTAGTTATCATTATTATGCAAAAATTGTTAAGCAATGGGTCACTGAACTAGACTTGGATATTACGCAATATGGAACTCACTCATTACGCAGAACCAAGGCATCACTGATTTATGCTAAAACTAAAAACCTTCGTGCTATCCAATTACTGTTAGGTCATTCGAAATTACAAAGCACTATTAAATATTTAGGAGTTGAAATTGAAGATGCGCTTTCTATTTCAGAAGAGACAGAAACTTAACAATTTAGGGGGCGCTAACGCTCCCAAAGCGACTTGGATAACTAAAGTTGACCTTGATGAACATTTAATTTTTGAGATATATTTTCTGCAGGCAAATGGATTTGATTAACCCCGTAGTTCGTGGATTTATCCCCATGGATGGG
>JABSOJ010000666.1 GCA_013216005.1 Alteromonadaceae bacterium
AAAGTACGACAGAAAATGAGAAATGGCTATAAATGTTGTTTTATCTCAGTAAATGTTAAATCACCGAGAATTGCTGATGTGTAGCAATGGCTATTGACTTTTCGTTCGGGCACTAATTATGAAGCCTTTTTTATGATCCCTAACTATTACCATTAATTCCTAAAGGTAATTTTTGAAAACCAATTGCTACTGCAAGATTAAAATATGGTTAATTTTTAATTCAAACGTAAATGGTACTTACAAAAGCAGTTCAAAAAAACGACCATTTCGTAATTACTAGTCATTGAATTTTGGTCAATTTATGGCTGGAACTAAAATAATTTTAACAAGATTTATTTTTGCACTTAAACTCTTGTGATATATTGTATGATTAAGCTAACAAATTATTTAATTTACTTAACCCTAAAAGGCAAATTATGCAGCAGTCATTTCTTAGTGCTTTATATAAGAATTTTCTAGGTAACTCCCCTGAGTGGTACAAACTTGCGATTATTTCTTTCTTAGTAATAAATCCAATAATATTTTTTCAAATCGACCCATACACGGCAGGATGGGCATTAGTAATAGAATTTATTTTTACTTTAGCGATGGCATTAAAGTGTTACCCCCTACAACCTGGTGGTTTACTTGCTATTGAAGCGGTAATGATTGGCATGACCTCTCCTGCACAAGTAATGCATGAGATGGTAGGAAATTTTGAAGTGATTTTATTACTGATATTCATGGTTGCCGGTATTTACTTTATGAAAAGCTTGTTACTGTTTTTATTTACAAAAATAGTAACTAAAGTTCGCTCTAAAACAATTGTCTCACTTCTATTTTGTTTCTCTGGTGCCTTTTTATCCGCATTTTTAGATGCATTAACCGTTATTGCCGTAATTATAAGTGTCGCTGTAGGCTTTTATTCTGTTTATCACAAAGTGGCATCCAATAAAGAAGCTCATCAAGATCATGATCACAGTCATGACAAAGAATTACCGGATTATAATCGAGATGATTTAGATCAATTTCGTGGTTATTTACGTAACTTATTAATGCATGCCGGAGTTGGTACCGCATTAGGTGGTGTTTGTACTATTGTTGGAGAGCCACAAAATTTAATCATTGGTCAGCAAGCAGGTTGGGAATTTATTGAATTCGCCATTCGTATGTCGCCAGTTACTATTCCTGTATTTTTCTCTGGTATGTTAACTTGTGTATTGTTAGAAAAATTAAAATGGTTTGGATACGGCGTACAATTACCTGAAAATGTACTTAAAGTATTAAAAGACTTTGATGAAGAAGAATCCAAACAACGCACAAAACGTGACAATGTTAAATTGATAATGCAGGGTGTCATTGCTGTCTGGTTAATTGTTGGTTTAGCCTTACATTTAGCACCTGTAGGCTTGATTGGTCTGTCAGTAATCGTTTTTGCAACTGCATTTACTGGTATAACTGAAGAGCATCAAATTGGTCATGCTTTTGAAGAAGCACTTCCTTTCACCGCTTTACTTGCGGTGTTTTTCGCTATTGTAGCGGTTATCATTGACCAGCAATTATTCACTCCCGTTATTAATTGGGTACTTACCTATGAAGGTAATATGCAGTTAGTAATGTTCTATTTGGCTAACGGATTGTTATCAATGGTGAGTGATAATGTGTTTGTTGGAACCGTTTATATTACCGAAATACAAAAAGCATTAACTGCGGGTCAAATTACTCGGGATCAATTTGATTTACTGGCTGTCGCAATAAATACCGGTACTAATTTACCTAGTGTTGCAACACCAAACGGTCAGGCAGCATTCCTATTCTTATTAACTTCTGCAATTGCTCCGTTGGTTCGCTTATCATACGGCCGTATGGTAATTATGGCATTTCCGTATACCATAGTGTTAACACTTGTAGGTTTAATAACCATTGCCACAGGACACCTTAGTGACACTACGGAAAAATTCTACGAGTCTGGTATTATTCAACATCATGTAGAAAAATCTTCGAAAGAAAGCCCTTCCGGTCATTAGTTCAGAAAAGTATGTTGTGATTTTCATATATAAATAAAACGGCGGGTAATTAACCCGCCGTTTTTATGTTTGCCCAGCAAAGCTGGCAAACCCGCCTACTTGAAAGATAGTGGGATCACCCTGACTAAGGGGAAGAT
>JABSOJ010000667.1 GCA_013216005.1 Alteromonadaceae bacterium
CCCAACCCTTTACCATTAAAACTGACTAAACGAGCATCTTCCTGCACTACTCTGTCTATTGTCCGATAACTTACAACATCACTCGTTTGATTATTACTGATAATTAATGCTTCTGTGCCGTTCACATAAAAAGCGGAACGCCAAGGTGCTTTCAACAAGTCAACAACCGGTAGCTGAGTTAAGAATGTGAATAAAGATGTGTCATTCACTTCAGATAAATCATCGCCTAAAGTATCTTTATCTTCATAACGTAAACCAAAACCATAAGGGAACAAAGGCTGATAATGATCGTCATATCTATTAACATCGGTTTGATTTGGCGTTGCAGGCCATGAATACGATAGTTTTCCAACAAAATCATGATCAATTTCACCATTATCCTGACGGATCAATACATCTGCAATACCTTTACCTTCTGAGCCAGGCAACCATGCAGCAACAAAGGCATCAGAAGCATTTAATTCAGCATTTACCCACATCGGACGACCACTGATAAATACAGAAACAATCGCAATACCTTGAGCTTTTAATCGTTTAATAAGCGCAAGATCTTTTTTATTCCCCCGTTGATATTCAAGATTATCAATATCACCATTGCCTTCGGCATAAGGTTATTCTCCAAACACGACAATAGCAACGTCAGGTTTTTGTTTAAAACTACCATCAGCACTTAATTCAAGAGAACCATCGGCCTTTTTCAGTTTATCCTTTATGCCATCATAAATTGATGTTCCACCGGGAAAATCGTCATTATTATTACCCGTTCCTTGCCAGGTAATGCTCCAACCGCCTGATTGCTTACCAATGTTATGCGCACCATCACCTGTCACTAAAATGTTTTGATGTGGCATTAATGGTAGCAGGTTATTCTTATTTTTAAGCAATACCAGTGATTCACGTACCGCCTGTCTTGCTACGTTTCTATGTTCTTCTGAGCCGATAAGCTCAGTTTTACCAGACAAAGTGCGCTGTGCAGGACTCGGTTTATCAAAAATCCCTGCCCTTAATTTAACCCTGAGAATTCGTTTTACCGCATCATCAATTCGAGCCTGACTTATCTCACCGTTTTTAACTTGTAATATTGTATTTTCGTATAACGGCTTCCACGCATTGGTCGGTACCATGAAAATATCTAAACCTGCATTGATAGCTTGCGGACAGCTTTCATTAGTACAACCTTTAACTTGTCCATGACCATTCCAGTCACCTACAACAAAACCATCAAATCCCATACGATCTTTCAATACATCAGTTAACAGATATTTATTGCCATGATTTTTCTTGCCATGCCAACTATTAAATGAGACCATAACTGATTGTGCGCCAGCGGTTAAACCTCCAACATAACCCTGTGCATGTATATCGAATAATGCTTGTTCTGAAGATAGATTATTACCCTGATCATCACCCGCTTCAGTACCACCATCACCTAAAAAATGTTTTACCGTGCTGATGACACGTTGATCGCCAAAAAAGTCTTTATCTATACTTCCTTGAAGCCCTTTAACAATATATGATGCATAAACACGAACAATTTCAGGATCTTCTGAATACCCTTCATAGGTTCGTCCCCACCTGTCGTCCCTGACAACAGCAACTGTCGGTGCAAATACCCAATCTATACCGGTAACCATCACTTCTCTGGCGGTAATACTGGCTATTTTCTCAATCAATTCAGGGTTATTCATCGCCCCTAAACCAATATTATGAGGAAACAGTGTCGCACCTATTACATTATCTATGTCCATGAACAGCGTCAGTCCCCCACATGGTAGGAATAACTGAACCATCTAAACTGTCGTCAATAGATGCCTGATACATGTCTTCGGCCAACTTTATCCAATCTGCAGGCGTTGCATGTTTATCATTATTTGGAAATGCCCCCCCTCCATTAAGATATGAACCAAAACCATACTTGCGCATATCTTCAACGGTAATATCACGAATTTCCGGTTGGATCATTTGTGCAACTTTCTGCTCAAGTGTCATAGCCGAAAGTAATTGTGCTACTCTAGCTTCATCTTCAGCATTGGGCTTAACGTCGATATTCAACTGCGGCCATATTTTTTCAATATCACTTTGTGCAGCTATTTGTACTGGGTTTGTTTCATTACTTACTAATTGTTCTTTTGCTAAT
>JABSOJ010000065.1 GCA_013216005.1 Alteromonadaceae bacterium
TAGAACAGTTCAATCAAGATTGAACTGCAGGATAGCTATGAATTGTGAACCGTAATGCCTTGAATTTGATCAGTGCCTTAATTTTTACCAAGCAATTGCTTTCTTTTAAATTAATGTTCAACTTAATTTGATATTCAATTAACGGTAAAGATGAAGATTATGTATTGGGTACTATAATCAACCTAATCGAAGTATCACTCACATTATTTTTAATAATTGGCGATTCACTTTAGCTGATAAATAACAATAATTTAGTGTTATTTAGATACTTCTTTTTCTTAGTTGTTAAATAAATAGGAGGACTGTAAAGATCTAATTTGAACTCAATCAATAACAATATTAAAACAGGCACTAAATTATTATCATTAATCGAATGTTTATTTTATTAATTTAATCATTTGTTTAGCTGGTATTAACAATATATAAACGTTAATAGAGATCATTATGATAAACAAAAAGCTAGTTTGCAAACTAACATTACTACCATTATTTATTGGTTCTGCGAGCCATACAGCAATGGCATACGGCGCTGAAGAAGTAATAAAAGATGAATTTGAAAAAATTTCAATAATAGGCTCTCGTAGCATGAAAGAACGATCAATTGCTGACTCACCTGTTCCTGTGGATCTAATCCAATCAGAAGATTTAAATGCAATTGGCGGTACAGCCGACATGACCGATAATTTAAAAGCACTGATCCCAAGTTATACTGCGTCGCCAGCAACAGGTGATGGTAGTGCTTTTGTACGCTCAACCTCATTGCGTGGTACAGCCGCAGATCAAACATTAGTGTTAGTTGATGGCAAAAGACGTCACCGTTCAGCATTGGTCCAATTTTTTGCTCCTGCAGCAGGTAACGGTGCTCATGCTCCTGACGTAGGTATGATCCCCTCTATAGCCATAAAACGTGTTGAAGTACTTAGAGATGGCGCTGCATCACAATATGGTTCTGATGCAATAGCTGGTGTTATTAACTTTGTCACAAAAGATGCATCGGAAGGGGGGGCTTTTGAACTTCAATACGGCCAGCATTATGACGGTGAGTCAAATATAAAATTGGCCGTTAACAAAGGTCTAGCGCTTGGAGAAGACGGTTTTGCTAATTTTAGTTTAGACTATGTTGATAATGATGCATTATCGCGTGGTGTAATTCGGGCTGACGCACAAGCGTTACTAGATTTAGGTGTGCAAGGCGTGGGAGCAGACTCTCCATTTGGTGATGCGCCATTAACTCAAACATGGGGACGTCCTGAAACTTCTGCATTACGTATGTTTTTAAATACCGGAGTTGAACTTGATGGTGGTAAAGAACTATACGGTCGTTTCAGCTATGCCGATACTACAGGGCGCTATAGATTCTTCTATCGTAACCCAGCGATCCCTTCAATAGGTAAAAGTGCAAACTCTGCAATTTCTACATTAGAAGCCCTTGGCTATACGGGTAACGTTGCTAAAGTTGGTTTTACTCCCTTCCTTGATGGCGATCAAACTGACTATAGTGTGATTGTAGGATTAAAGGGAGAGTTTGAGAATGAGACTTTTTATGATTTCAGTATCAATAAAGGCGCTAATGAATTAAAGTATTTCTTAAACAACAGTATCAATCCTGGTTTAGGATTAACCGCTGGTTTAGAGATCCCCCAAATGGATTTCAATACAGGTGGCTATAAGCAAGAAGAGATTAACATAAATGCTGATTTCTCTGTTCCCGTTGGTGATAACTTAAATCTTGCTTACGGTGCTGAATGGCGAGAAGAAACTTATACCAGCATAGCAGGTGAAGTAAATTCATACTCTGATGCAAACGGGATCCCCAATGGGGGCGTAAGCGGTATGCGCGGTATTGAAGCAAAAAGTGCGGGTTCTTTTGCCCGTGATAACTATTCGGTATATGTTGATGTAGAGCATGATGTTACTGATGAGTTATTGATGCAATATGCATTACGTTATGAAGATTTTTCTGATTTTGGTAGTACTGCTAACTGGAAAGTTGCTGGTAACTACAGTGTCACTGATGATGTATCATTACGTGCGGGAATTTCAACTGGTTTTCATGGACCAACGCCTGGTCAGGCTAATGTAAGTACCACCATTACTACATTTGACGGTACTACAGGTGCCCAAGTTGAAGAAGGCTTGATCCCTGCAACATCAGATTTAGCTATTGCACTTGGTGGGCAAAAACTTAAAGAAGAAACATCAAATAACTTTAGTTTTGGCATTTCATCTAATTTTGGTGATGACACTAACGTAACGCTTGATTTTTATAAAATAGAAGTTGATGACCGCATTTATCGTACTGGTAATATTGCAGTTGATGATCCTAATTTTGGCTCAGTATCTTTTTATACCAATGTACTTGATGTTGAACATTCAGGTATTGATTTAGTAATTTCAAGCACATTAGATTGGAATAACTCAATTTCTACAGATGTAGCCTTTGCATATGGTTATAATAAAATTGAAGTTGTTGACGTTCGAAAAGTGAATGGTAGCTCACCTGTTTCGGTCTCAACGGTTGAAGATATTGAAAATAATTTCCCTAATTCACGTTTCGTATTCACAACAAATACTTCAATAAGTGATGATTGGAACTTAATGGTACGTGCTAACTATTATGGTTCACATTATGATGAACGTGGCACAATTTCAGGTACGGATGATAACAATGGTGGAATTGTTTCAGGTAGTCAAAGCGCTGAAATTGATTCAATTATTTACCTTGATGCAGAATTAAGTTATCAAGTAAATAATTCATTAAAAATTAAGCTAGGCGCATCTAACATCCTTGATTCATATATTGGTGAAGTTGATTCCCCTTATGCTAACCGTCAAAGTGTTGGGTTACAATATCCACGTAGAACTGCTGCAAACTATGAAGGTGGTAGCTGGTATTTAGGACTTTCTTACATTTTATAAAAGATTAAAAACATTACCAAAGGGCTATTGCATATTGATACAATAGTCCTTTTACGGCAAGGCGTAAGTTCGTTTAATAAAATTCCCGCATTTGCACACCATTCGAAAAAATGTATTTAGCATTAAAATTTAGGGCACCAATCAAACTGGGTAACAGTTCATATTTGTGTATTATCATGTTTAAGTTGATACAGTCCATAGCCTGTGTAGGTTTGAACTCATGTAAATTAACATAAAACATTGTTGAACTGTAACCCTAATTTAGCCTATATGGTCAGTGCCACAAATTCAAACTACACATTCAAACTAATGCTAAACTTAAAATGCATCGCCCGGCACTCGAACCCAACCTTCCATTAATATACGGGCACTACGGCTCATCACAGCTTTAGTAACTGACCATTCACCATCTTTTTCACTCGCTTCTGCTCCAACACGTAAAGTACCGGATGGATGACCGAAACAAACTGAATTTCGTTCTACACCGCCAGCCGCAAGATTAACTAACGTACCGGGGATAGCCGCTGCAGTACCAATTGCAACCGCAGCAGTACCCATCATTGCGTGATGCAATTTGCCCATTGACAGTGCACGAACATGCAAATCTATTTCGCTGGCAGCTATTGCTTTACCACTGGAAGATACATAATCTTGTGACGGTGCAACAAAAGCAACTTTCGGCGTATGCTGACGTTGAACTGCTTCATCTATATGCTGAATAAGCCCCATACGCACAGCGCCATAAGCTCTAATTGTTTCAAACATCGCAAGTGCTTTATCGTCACCATTAACCGCTTCCTGCAACTCAGTACCTTTATAACCGAGATCTTCAGCATTCAGGAAAATGGTTGGAATACCCGCATTGATCATCGTTGCTTTAAAAGTACCAACACCCGGTACTTCAAGATCATCAACCAAATTTCCGGTAGGAAACATAGAAGCGCCTTCGTCAGCTGACGGGTCAATAAACTCAACCGGAACTTCTGCCGCAGGAAAAGTCACACCATCAAGCTCAAAGTTTCCAGTTTCTTGTACAGCACCATTGGTAATAGGCACATGCGCAATAATTGTTTTACTAATGTTAGCTTGCCAGATCCGCACGGTAGCTACACCATTTTCAGGAAGTCTATTCGCATCAACTAAACCACTGTTAATTGCAAACGAACCAACAGCAGCAGTTAAATTACCGCAGTTACCACTCCAGTCAACAAAAGGTCTGTCGATAGACACCTGGCCAAATAAATAATCTACATCGTGATCTGCTTTTTCGCTCTTCGAAATAATAACGGTTTTACTGGTACTGGAAGTAGCTCCCCCCATTCCGTCAGTTTGTTTGCCATAAGGATCCGGACTTCCAATGACACGAAGCAATAAGGCATCACGTGCAGCACCTGCTGTTTGTGCAGATTTTGGCAGATCAGTCAGGTTAAAAAATACGCCTTTACTGGTACCACCACGCATGTAGGTAGCGGGAATTTTTACTTGGGCTGCATAAGTTTGAGGAACATTAGCCATAGCTTTTCCTTAATATTTATATTTACAAAAATGGCACATAAATAATGTGCCATTCATCTTTGGAAGAAACTCGAACTAAACGGAAAAATAGCCGTTTATACGTTAGATTCCAGAAAGTCCTGAGCAAAGCGTTGTAATATACCACCCGCTTCATAAATCGAAACTTCTTCTGCAGTATCAAGACGACATTTTACCGGTACTTCAACAGTTTCACCGTTTGCCCGGGTAATAATAACGGTTAAGTCAGCACCAGGTGTACGCTCTCCAACAACATCGTACGTTTCTGTACCATCAATGTTATAGGTATGACGAGTTTCACCTGCGGTAAACTCAAGCGGCAATACGCCCATACCAACCAAATTAGTACGGTGAATACGCTCAAAACCTTCCGCTACAATCACTTCAACACCCGCTAAACGAACGCCTTTTGCCGCCCAGTCTCGTGACGAACCCTGACCATAATCGGCACCCGCTACAATAATCAGCGGTTGTTTTCGATCCATGTAAGTTTCAATAGCTTCCCACATACGCATCACTTCGCCTTCCGGCTCAACACGTGCTAACGAACCTTGTTTAACCTCGCCATTTTCCTTCACCATTTCATTGAATAATTTAGGATTAGCAAAAGTTGCACGTTGTGCAGTTAAGTGATCACCTCGGTGTGTTGCATACGAGTTAAAGTCTACTTCCGGCAGACCCATTTTATCTAAATAAGCACCAGCAGCACTGTCTAACATAATCGCGTTTGAAGGAGATAAATGATCCGTTGTAATATTGTCACCAAGCACCGCTAACGGACGCATACCTTTCATAGTACGCTCTCCCGCCAAGGCTCCTTCCCAATAAGGAGGACGGCGGATATAAGTACTTTGTGGACGCCAGTCGTAAAGTGGATCAATTGATTCAGCCTCTACTCCATAGTCTACTTTAACCTCGAACATAGGATCGTAAACTTTGCGGAACTGCTCAGGTTTTACGCTTTTAGCAATAACTGAATCTATTTCTTCATCAGATGGCCAAATATCTTTCAAAGTAACCGGGTTACCGTCAGCATCTGTGCCCAGAATATCTTTTTCAATATCAAAACGAATAGTACCGGCAATGGCATAAGCCACAACTAATGGCGGTGAAGCAATAAATGCTTCTTTCGCATAAGGGTGAATTCGACCATCAAAGTTACGATTTCCTGATAATACCGCCGTAGCGTATAAATCACGTTCAATCACTTCTTTTTGAATAACTGGATCTAAAGCACCACTCATACCGTTGCAAGTTGTACAAGCAAACCCGACAATACCAAAACCAAGTTGTTCTAGTTCAGTTAATAAATTCGCTTCTTCAAGGTAAAGCTGCACTGCTTTAGAGCCTGGTGCTAAAGACGTTTTTACCCAAGGTTTGCGCGTTAACCCTTTAGCATTGGCATTACGCGCAATTAAACCCGCTGCGATAACATTGCGCGGATTACTGGTATTAGTACAACTGGTAATTGCAGCAATAATACAGGCACCGTCAGGCATTTTACCTTCTTCATTTTCTACAACACCCGAAATACCATACTCTGCTAATTCTGACGTTGATACACGACGATGAGGATTCGACGGACCCGCAATATTACGGCCAACTGCTGACAAATCAAAGGTTAATACACGCTCGTATTCAGCGTCTTTTAAACTATCAGCCCATAAACCGGTTTCTTTGGCATAGATTTCAACCAGCTTAACTTGTTCATCATCACGACCCGTTAATTTTAAATAATCAATGGTATTTTCATCAATGTAAAACATGCCGGCAGATGCACCAAATTCGGGAGTCATATTAGAGATTGTTGCACGATCACCTAAGGTTAAATTTGCCGCACCTTCACCGAAAAATTCTAGATAAGTTGATACAACTTTCTCGTTTCGCAAAAATTCTGTCAGTGCTAAAACAATATCTGTTGCCGTAATACCCGCCTGACGCTTACCGGTTAATTCAACGCCAACAATATCAGGCAATCGCATATAAGAAGCACGACCTAACATGACACTTTCGGCTTCTAAACCACCCACACCAACCGCAAGAACACCTAAAGCGTCAACGTGTGGCGTGTGGCTGTCTGTACCGACTAAAGTATCAGGAAAAGCAACACCGTCACGGGCATGAATAACCGGCGACATTTTTTCCAGATTAATTTGATGCATAATGCCGTTTCCTGGCTGAATGACATCAATATTATCAAATACTTCTTTTGTCCAATTTATAAAATGAAAACGATCTTCATTTCTTCTGTCTTCAATAGCACGGTTTTTTTCAAAAGCATCTTTTTCAAAACCAGCATGTTCCACCGCTAATGAATGGTCGACAATAAGCTGTGTAGGAACAACAGGATTAACTTTTGACGGATCGCCACCACCAGCAGCAATTGCATCACGAAGACCTGCAAGATCAACTAAAGCCGTTTGACCAAGAATATCATGACAAACTACACGTGCTGGAAACCACGGGAAATCAAGGTCACGTTTGCGCTCAATAAGCTGGTTTAGCGAATCAGTCAATTTTTCAGGTTCACAACGACGTACCAGATTCTCAGCTAATAAGCGTGAAGTATAGGGAAGTTTTGCGTAAGCACCTGCTTGAATAGCATCTACAGCTGCTCGGGTATCAAAGTAATCTAGCTTTGTACCCGGTAAAGGTTTACGGTTTTCATAGTTCATAACTTTATCCACAGAATAAGGTATAGAGATTGTAGATCGACAATTGCCTACATTTAACTCCAAACTACTTGGAAATGCAGGCAATTAATATTAAAGAACAATTAACTTGTACTGGAATAACGCTCTTATAACAAAAGCGTCTCTAGCTACAAGTTTTATCTTTGTGCAATTGGTTGTACTTTTCTTGGATCTGCACCTGTGTAATCAGCACTTGGACGGATAATGCGGTTATTATCACGCTGTTCCATTATATGTGCTGCCCAACCCGTTACACGTGAACAAACAAAAATAGGTGTAAACAGTTTAGTTGGGATCCCCATAAAGTGATAAGTAGAAGCATGGAAAAAGTCAGCATTACAGAATAATTTTTTGCTATCCCACATAAATTCTTCACAAGCAACTGAAATGTCGTATAAAGAAGTATCGCCAAATTCCTGAGCTAATTTTTCAGACCATTTTTTAATGATCACGTTACGTGGATCAGAAGTACGGTAAATAGCATGACCAAAACCCATTATTTTTTCTTTACGCGCAAGCATACCCGCCATTTGTTCTTTAGCGTCACTTGGAGAAGTAAAAGTTTGGATCATATCCATTGCTGCTTCGTTTGCACCACCATGTAATGGCCCGCGTAATGAACCAATAGCGCCGGTAACACAAGAAAACATATCAGATAACGTAGACGCACAAACACGTGCAGTAAAGGTTGAAGCGTTAAACTCATGCTCAGCATATAAAATTAACGATACATCCATCACACGTTGATGTAGCTTCGAAGGCGATTCTCCATTAAGTAATTTAAGAAAATGGCCGCCAATAGAATCTTCATCTGTATGACAGTCAATTGCTACACCGTCATGAGAATACTTATACCAGTAACACATGATGGCAGGAAATGCAGCTAACAAACGGTTTGCCGCTTGATTTTGCATGGTAAAATCATTTTCAGGCTCTAAATTACCTAAAAATGAACAACCCGTACGCATTACATCCATCGGATGAGCGTTTGCAGGAATGTGTCGTAATACTTCTTTTAACGCTTGTGGTAAATCACGCATCTTGAACAGTTCAGCTTTATAAGTAACTAATTCATTTTCATTGGGTAATTCACCATTAAATAATAAATAAGCTACCTCTTCAAACGTAGCATTATCAGCTAAGTCAGAAATATCGTAACCACAATAAGTTAAACCACTTCCTGATTTACCCACTGTACACAATGCTGTTTCACCAGCACTTTGACCACGAAGACCTGCACCACTTAACTTTTTATCACTCATTTTTCATTCCTCAAAATTTTTTTGTCAGACTTTTCTAAAGCCTACTTCTAATTATTACAACTAATTTAATCTGTATTAATGACTCATACACCAAGTCATATGCCAAGACTATTTATTTTTACCGTCAGCAAATAACTGATCTAATTTTTGCTCATAATCGTGGTAACCAAGATAATCATATAAATCCATGCGAGTCTGCATGTTATCGATCACTGCTTTTTGGTCGCCATCAGCTAACAATGTTTTATAAACCAATTCAGCCGCTTTGTTCATCGCACGAAATGCCGATAGAGGATAAAGCACCATGCCACAACCCCACTCACCTAATTGTTCTTTATTCCATAATTCTGTTTGACCAAATTCAGTAATATTGGCAAGAATTGGCACGTCTAACGCTTCAGAAAAAGCTCGATAATGTTCTTCTGTTTTAATTGCTTCAGCAAAAATACCGTCTGCACCAGCAGCAACGTATGCTTTAGCTCTTTCAATAGCCGCTTCCAAACCTTCTTGTGCAAAAGAGTCAGTACGGGCCATAATGAAAAAATCACTATCAATACGTGCATCAACGGCAGCATGAATACGATCAACCATTTCCTGAGTAGAAACGATTTCTTTATTTGGACGATGACCACAACGTTTCTGTGCCACTTGATCTTCAAGATGAACAGCAGCAGCGCCTGCTTTTTCCATATCACGTATGGTCTTGGCAATATTAAATGCCCCACCCCAACCAGTATCAATATCAACCATTAAAGGCAGACCTGAAGCAGCAGTAATACGCTGAACATCGGCAATAACATCATTAAGTGACGTCATGCCTAAATCAGGTAAACCATATGAAGCATTGGCTACGCCACCACCAGACAAATAAATGGCCTGATGTCCTAATTGTTCTGCCATCATTGCACAATACGCATTGATCGTGCCGACAATTTGTAATGGCTTGTTGTTTTCAAGGGCTAAACGGAATTTAGCACCGGGAGATAATTGAGCAGACATATTTTAGTCCTCTAGTTAGTTATTCTATTGTTACTTATAAATGTTACTAATAAATGTGTCGAAAATGTATTCCAAAAATGTTTTTATATTTGAAATAATTACTTACGCTTATGCTTTGACTCTGATTCTTTCAAAGCAATTTTCTTTTCTATATTTTTTCTGGACGCCGCAATATGGCGCCTCATTAATAATTCAGCTAATTCACCATCACGATCGCTAATAGCTTCAATAATCCGGTAATGTTCATCAAATGCACGGGCTGCGCGGGGGCTGTGCATGCCAAACTGAAAGCGGTACATGCGCACCAAATGATATAATTGTCCGCACAGAATATTGATCAATTGCTTATTATGACTACCAAGGATCACTTTATAATGAAAATCCAAATCCCCTTCTTCCTGATAATAAGCAACACCATCTTGTAAAGCTTGTACTTTGGAATGTTGATCAAGCATAGCTTTCATGTCGACAATTTCATCATCAGTCATATTTAATGCTGCTTGACGGCATGCCATACCTTCAAGTGATTCACGCACCACATAAATTTCTAACAAACTTTCAATCGTACACTCAACCACACGAGATCCAACATTGGCTTTACGCTCGATCAAATGACATTTTTCCAAACGATTTAGTGCTTCACGTAGGGTAGAACGACTAATTTCATACTGTTTTGCTAATTCAGGCTCACTGATTTTACTTCCCGCAGCAATTTTCCCTTCAACGATTGCATGTAACATTGAATCAAAAACTTTATCTGCAGTGGTAACAGGAGTTTCTCTGGTTGGATTGACTAAAGCCATAACTAAAATTGTCGACACTATGAATAATGGCAATAGATGATAGTTGATAAATTCATATAGTCAAGTTGTCAACTTTAAAATTGTCGACAATATTGTAATTAATAATGAACATTCATAAAGTAGTCCTAAATCTAAATATTATCGTTGTGGTTGTTATTATTCACCGTTTACCTGATTTTGACGTGTTTTTGATGTGTTTTTGGATCAGCTGGTGCCCGTCCAGAAACGAATGTCTACTGCGGACGTCCCACTGGCACAATTTGAACACCACTAAGATAAGGTTTTTCAGAATGACTAAACGCCCAACGCTAGTAGTGTTCATATTGCACCATTGGATTATCCTCGTTACGAGGTAGTTTCTGGACAAACGCTAACAAATTCAACCGACATTGCTAATTTTTCAATACCATGTGATGGTGTCCATCGTTTAAATTCAACAAAACCATGTTTCTTGTATAAATTAATTGCTGGTATATTTACAACAGCTGTTTCTACAATTGCTTCAGTAAAATCAAATACATCTAAAACATAGCTTATCAATTTGTCTGCAATGCCTTTCCTAAAATACTTTGGATCAACAGTTAAACTATTAATTTCTAAGTGCTTATCTTCGATTACTATTTCAATAATTGCAGCAAGACAATTATTATCACTAAAACCATAAAATTCAGTTTTTGAATAAACGATATCTTTAGCACTTCGTAATAGTGGAGGAAAATCAAGAACGCCAATAAGTTGAGCTTCAACTCTATAAGAATTTTGAAAAATAGTATAAATTCGATTTGCAACTTCTTCATTCGAATTTTTAAGTTTTGTTATCATACTGCGCCTTACCTCTATGTTTTCATTGCTATCTAACAGCTTATTGGACGGTAAAATCCAACTATCCGCACAGACACTCTCTGTTGTAATTTGTTTTATTAATCCAGCTTGACTTTTTAACTCTATATATTCAATAACATAACTAAGATCTAAAAAATATACCCTGTCGATATATCGATTTTTTTCCGTATTTTTTCCGTATTAGAGCGCGAATATGGATCTTTAATTCAGACCAATTTTGTTCTTAATAAACATGAGAAAATGTATTGACTAATATGTCGTAACTAAAGTCAACAAAGTGATCCTAATTCGTCAATGCTTGAACGTCAGCAGATCGCTCTTCTAAAATCCAATCCACCAAGTAATATCTGACGATATTCCCCTACTTTTATTCTTGCGTCATTCAAACTTATATCAGAATAACGACCTAATTTTATTCGTTGTTGATTCCCTTGCCATCTAAAGCGATAATTAAAAGATATTATTGCCTTATGAGTGATCCTGACAGTAAATCCTTCACGATCTGCTAATTCTGGTTTACCATTATACGGCACTTTAATATTTCGCAGTTTACTATCAGTTAGTGCCATGGTTGGTTAATCCGTTCTTTGGTTCTTGTTTTATTTGAGATGCACATGCTTAAAAACATCTATGGGCAGAAAGCACTATGATTATGATGCACAATATAATGCACAATATGATGCACTATTATAGATTAACACTAAAAACAAGATTTAACACAACAGAACTAATAACGATATTAAATACAATGAAATCAGTAATATATACAAATATCACACACGGTGACGAACACATATGAACACTGAAATACAGCCCAGCATTTTCTGGCATGACTTCGAGACTTTCGGGATCAGCCCTAAGTTTGATAAACCATCGCAATTTGCCGGTATTCGTACCGATTTAGACTTAAATATTATTGGTAAGCCTGAGATGTTTTATTGCACACCTCCGCAAGACTATTTACCACAACCCGAAGCTTGTCTGGTAACTGGAATAACGCCACAGAAAGCATTGCGCGAAGGTTTGCCAGAAGTAGAATTTGCTGCTCGTATTCATGACTTATTTACGCAGCCGAACACCTGTGTCGCAGGTTATAACAATATACGTTTTGACGATGAAGTTACCCGTTATTTGTTGTACCGCAATTTTTATGATCCTTACGCACGCGAATGGCAAAATGGAAATAGCCGCTGGGATATTATTGATATGGTACGTGCCTGTTACGCATTACGTCCTGATGGAATAAGCTGGCCGACCGTTGAAAGAGATGGTGTTGAAGTTATTAGTTTCCGCTTAGAGCTTTTAACCAAAGCCAATGGAATTAATCACGAAGCTGCTCACGATGCAATGAGTGATGTGTATGCCACTATTGCAATGGCAAAACTGATCAAAGAAAAACAGCCAAAGCTTTATAATTATATTTTTAATTTAAAAAACAAACGTCAGGTCGCAGAATTAATTGACGTTTACAATATGACCCCGATAGTACATACCACAAGTAAAGTATCCGTTGAGCATGGCTGTACCAGTTGGTTTGCACCAGTCTGCTATCATCCTACGAATAAAAATGCCGTTATTGCGGTAGATTTAGCAAAAGATCCTTCACCTTTATTTAAACTGACCAGTGAAGAAATAAAAACTCGTTTGTACACCCGACATGATGAATTAGGCAAAGATGAACATCCGATCCCGGTAAAACTTATTCATATAAATAAATGTCCGGTAATTTCACCCGCTAAAACCTTGTTACCTGAAAATGCAGAACGATTAAATATCCCCAGAGAAAAGTGCCTGATAAACTTAGCGCAGTTAAAAAAGCAAGACGATTTACGCGATAAACTAAGCGATGTATTTTTATCTGATCATGATGAAAATAAGAAAATTGATGCAGAGCATGCTTTATATACGGGTAGTTTCTTTTCCACCAGCGATAAAGCACAAATGGATATTTTACGAAACTTACCTCCTGAGCAATTAGGCACTTATGAGTTTCAATTTCAGGACGAACGTTTAGCGGTATTATTGTTTCGTTATCGCGCCAGAAACTACCCGCTAACCTTAACCTCTGCAGAGCAGAATAAGTGGCAGCAATACTGTCAAAATAAATTGCAGTATGGTGAAAAAGGCATTTTGAGTGCAGAAGAATTTATGCAGAAATTAGAATCTTTAGCGCATGAAAACGAAAGTAATAGTCAAAAAATGTCGGTTTTAAAAGCTTTATATGAGTATGTGCAAGGTTAAATGCTACGAACAATAGCCTAAACAGAATTTATGTATTGGCTATGTCGCCGTTAATGATTCTAAACTTTCAGGTAGGATAGATTAGGTTAGGTTAGGTTAGCCACCAGCGTAACCCATCACATTTTGTAACTTCCTAACCATTTAAAGGTTTGATAAAATATACATTTTTGATGGGTTACGCCTACGGCTAACCCATTCTACGCAATAAAATTTAATCTTTAAAAAAGATAATACTTCTCGTAGCAAAAACGTAAGTGCTTTATTTTTTAAAGCGTGAGATCAAACTTGAAGTATCCCACCTGTTACCACCATTTTCTTGTATTTCCTGATAAAAACCATCAACCATTTTCGTCATGGGTAATTCTACGCCATTCTTTTTCGCTTCATCAAAAGCTATAGCTAAATCTTTACGCATCCAGTCAACGGCAAAACCAAAATCGTACTCTCCACAAAACATGGTTTTATAACGATTTTCCATTTGCCATGAACCTGCGGCACCTTTGGCAATAGTTTCAATTAAAGCATCAGCATCTAATCCAGCTTTTTCTGCAAAATTTAAGCCTTCAGCCAAGCCTTGAACTACGCCTGCAATACAGATTTGATTAACCATTTTAGCTAACTGACCACACCCAACAGGCCCCATTAATTTACTAAATTTGGCGTAGGCATCCATCACTGGTTTGGCTTTAGCATAATGTTCGTCTAAGCCACCCAGCATAATGGTAAGCACACCATTATCAGCACCAGCCTGACCACCGGAGACAGGTGCATCTAAAAAGAATTTTCCTTGGTCTGCAGCAATTTGATTGAGTTCTTTAGCCAGTTCAGCAGAAACCGTTGTATGATCAACAAAAATACACCCTTTACCTAATCCCGCTAAAATACCCTGTTCACCTAAAGCCACTTGCCTGAGATCATCGTCGTTACCCACACAACAAAATACTATTTCGCAATCTTTAGCTGCTTGTGCCGGCGTTAATGCAATTTCACCACCAAATTCACTTTGCCATTTATTCGCTTTTTCAACACTGCGATTATAAACACAAACTTGATGCCCTGCTTTTTGTAAATGACCAGCCATGGGATAACCCATAACGCCAAGACCGATAAATGCTAATTTCATTAGTAATTGCCCAGAAAGTTTTTAAAGAGTGAAAAATAAGAACAACGATTCTACTCAAATTTCATTATTCTTTCTAGCATGTTTGCATTTAAGTTGTGCACAATGTATATTTTACAAAGATATTGCAAAGCTATGCTGTAAAAAATAAAGTTATACGCACCATCTTGAAAAACACGGAACACCTTTTTTAATACGACTTGATAGGAAAGATTATGACTCAGAAACTATATGAAATAAGCGCCACCAATAATAAAAATGAAGAAATTAATTTCAGCACTTATCAAGACAAAGTGCTTTTGATTGTTAATACCGCCAGTGCTTGTGGGTTTACACCGCAATACGAAGGCTTACAAACCCTATATGAAAAACACCACAAACAGGGTTTAGAAGTGTTGGCTTTTCCTTGTAATCAATTTAAAAAACAAGAATCAGGCAGCGACGAAGAAATCCGGGAATTCTGTGATCTTCAATTCAATATAAAATTTCCGTTGTTTAAAAAAATTGAAGTTAATGGTGACAATACTCATGAGTTGTTCAAACTTTTAAAGACACAAGCACCAGGTCTTCTTGGTTCAACATCAATAAAGTGGAATTTCACTAAATTTTTGGTTAACCGAAAAGGTGAAGTGCTCAAACGTTATGCGCCAACCACTAAACCAAAAGATATTGAAGCTGATATTGAAAAATTACTATGATTTCTTCCGGTAAAGAAACACTGAAGCTGGAAAACCAGTTGTGCTTCAGGCTTTACAATTTATCTAAGTCAATGAATCGCTTATACGCGCCAGTATTAAAAGAACTTGAACTTACTTATCCTCAATATTTAGTAATGCTGGTGCTTTGGCAAGCAACGGAACCATTAAAAGTTAAAGCATTGGGTGAAAAATTAGATTTAGACACAGGGACTTTATCACCACTTTTGAAACGAATGGAAAAACTCAATTTACTGAGTAGAAATCGTAATAAAGAAGATGAACGCAGCGTAGAAATTAAATTAACTCAACACGGTCAGTCGTTAAAAACTAAAGCTGAACATATTCCAACGCAAATGTTTAAAGTGACGAAATTGTCGATAGATAAATTGCACAACTTAAATAAAATGCTTGATAAGCTTTCTGAAAATATTGGTTAAACTCGATTCCGCAGTTTTTAGAAGTTGACTTTTAAAAACTATTTAAAAACATATTGTTATATAACAGCTAACA
>JABSOJ010000668.1 GCA_013216005.1 Alteromonadaceae bacterium
TGTTCTCATTGTCTTGCACCTCAATAAGTTACGTTCATTTATAAGTATAGACAACAATTAGCTACAACAGAGCCGTTTTGTTGGTATTTTCAAATTACCTGAACAGACTACAGAGGCAAGTGATTTTTTGACATAAAAAAACCGCTGTTAGGGCGGTTTTTATATGCGTTCAGGATATTGAATCAGTTACAAATTACAATTGAGGCCCTGCATTGACTAATGATTTACCGTTATCAGTATCAGTAAATTTTTCAAAATTGTTAACAAAGCGTTTCGCTAAATCCATTGCTTTATTTTGCCATTCGTTTTCATCTTGATAAGTTTTTCTAGGATCAAGAATGTCGCCTTTAACGCCTGAAATAGCGTTTGGAACTTCCAGATTAAACATTGGAATTACGGTAGTTTCAGCTTTATCAATTGAACCATCTAATATAGCATCGATAATTGCGCGAGTAGCTTTAATTGAAATACGTTTGCCCGTTCCGTTCCAGCCGGTATTTACCAAATAAGCTTCCGCACCTGCATCTTCCATACGTTTGCGTAGTACTTCAGCGTATTGTGTTGGATGCAAGCTTAAAAAAGCAGCGCCAAAACAACTTGAAAAGGTAGGAGTTGGCTTAGTAATACCACGCTCTGTTCCCGCTAGTTTTGCTGTAAAACCAGACAAGAAATAATATTCTGTTTGTTCAGGCGTTAGTTTTGCTACCGGAGGTAATACGCCGAAGGCATCAGCAGTTAAAAAGATAACTTTTTTCGCATGGCCAGCTTTAGAAACAGGTTTTACTATATTATCAATGTGGTGAATAGGGTAAGAAACCCGGGTATTTTCAGTGATTGAATTATCATCAAAATCAATTTTGCCATCAGCATCAACAGTAACATTTTCTAATAAAGCATCACGACGAATAGCATTATAAATATCAGGTTCGTTCTCTTTGCTTAAATTAATGGTTTTTGCGTAGCAGCCACCTTCAAAATTGAAAACACCGTTATCATCCCAACCATGTTCGTCGTCACCAATGAGTTCACGTTTAGGATCGGTAGACAAAGTAGTTTTTCCCGTACCTGATAAACCAAAGAAAATAGCAACATCACCGTCCTTACCAACATTCGCACTACAGTGCATTGAAGCAATGCCTTTTAATGGTAAAAGATAGTTCATCATTGAGAACATACCTTTTTTCATTTCTCCGCCGTACCAGGTACCGCCAATTAATTGTATTTTTTCTGTTAGGTTGAATGCAACAAAGTTTTCTGAATTCAAGCCTTGTTCTTGCCATTGCGGGTTAGTCGTTTTAGCGCCATTCATTACTACAAAATCTGGCTGATAAGTTTTAAGCTCTTTATCACTCGGGCGAATAAACATGTTTTTTACAAAATGAGCCTGCCAGGCTACTTCGGTAATAAATCTGACTTTTAAACGAGTATTGTCGTTAGCTCCACAGTAGGTATCGACAACGAATAGGCGTTTACCGGTTAATTGCGTAGTAACTAAACCTTTTAAATGCTCCCATGTTTCTTGAGTCATTGGTTTGTTGTCATTTTTTCCTTGATCTGCCCACCAAACGGTATCACGGGAAACGTCATCGCGAACGATGTATTTGTCTTTAGGAGAACGACCCGTGAAAATACCGGTATCAACATTTACTGCGCCAAGTTCTGTTTCAACACCTTTGTCAAAGCCTTCAAGACCAGCTTTTGTTTCTTCATTAAAAAGTAACTCATAAGATGGATTGTAAACAATTTCATCAACGGCATTAATTCCGTATGCAGACAAATCAATTGAGTTTTCTAAAGCGGTCATAGCAAATATGCTCCTAGGGCATGACAAGGGTTTAAATTGTATATGAAGCGTTAAACATTAGTTTCAAGGCACTAATTCTAGGTGATTAGCGGTTAAAACGAAAGCAAAAAAATCGTATAAGATGAAAGTTTACGATATAACTTTCATAAATGTGGGTTTGGTGATTTATTACGTAATTTAATGACGATAAATTGAGGAAAATTATAGCGGTATGTTTAAAGAATAGATTAAATTATTACATGCCTCTGCACTTCACTCAGGTCGATTTTACAGGTGCATGAACTATTGCTAAATTTAACAATCGGTTAGGTA
>JABSOJ010000669.1 GCA_013216005.1 Alteromonadaceae bacterium
AAAAATTAATTTTGAATTTGCGGGGTGGCTTTTTTTTATTGCCAGAAATATAGTAAATTGTTATGAAAAAGCCGAATAACATAGCCAATAACTTAGCCACCCATCCCAAAAAGAAAATTAAAATTTTCAGGGTGGCTTATATTTTCATGCATTAAGAATTACAGATTTTAGTGAAAACAAAGGATTAAAAGACATTTAGAAGGTAAATCTCTAAATATTAAACTAATTTGATGTTTTACAGGCAGCGTAGAACCTCAGTAGCCTGCTAAGTTAATTAAAAATAGAAATTGTTAAACAGATCAGGCTAAATAACTGAGCCACCCATCGCATCTATAAAACTAGAGATGAATAACTGAGCCACCCATCGCATCTATAAAACTAGAATTTGCGGGGTGGCTTTTTTTTATTGCCAGAAATATAGTCAATTGTTATGAAGACAGAGGGATGAAATCCACTTAAGAGTAAAATCTTTAAATATCAACCAAATATGCTGATTTTTACGTAGCATCAAATCTCAGCGAGCGCTGAATTAAAGAAAAATATAAATTGTTAAACAGATAAAAAAGAATTACCCAATGTCGAGCAATTCTTTACTGTGACAAACATTTTGCCGTCGTTTTAATTTCTGATTTTGACAAAATTCACTCATAGCATCAGGCGACCCGACTGCACCTTTAAAAAAATGCTCAAACTGAGTAGTAAGTTTCAACCAGTTATCAGGCGTTATATTTAATCGAGTCAAAATACACGGTAATGCATCATCAATAAAACCACGTTTATCCTGACGAATACAACGCCCTGTTAAATCAACCAATTGCAAATAATCTTCCAGAACAAACGGTAAACCTTTAGGCATGTTTTGTCTGGGGTTGCCAACGAACGGTAAAAGTTCAAAGGGTTGTTTGCCTTCTTTCGCTGATTCTGCACGTAATAAAACACTGGTGTGGGCCGAAGTTTCAGGCGTTTTAGCTATGCTTGCTCTTATTGGATTTAAATCAACATAAGCTAAACAGGCGGCAAGGGCTGCCTCGTCTAGCAGTGCCTGTATTTTATATCTCCCCTCCCAGAAGCGCCCCGTACAATTATCTTCAAAGTTTGCTTGTCTTGCGATAGGCTCATTCAAAGCACGCATAAACCAACTTATATCCATTAACCGCTTCCGATAAATTTCAGCCGTTTCATAAACACAATTTAGGACCGCTGTTGAAAGCTTTTCACCTCTGATAAATTGCTGTGTAAATAGTGTCCCCTTGAACAGTTGATGCCAATGATGAAGTACTTCTTCAACTGTCCATGATTTCGCTGTATTTTCATCAATATATAGGACTAAGTGGCTATGATTATGCATAATTGTAAATGCGCAAACATCAATGGCAAACACTTTTGCCAATGTTAAAAGTCGATCTTCAACCCAACCGCGTCTATGCTCGAATGATTGACCTGTTTGCTTGTCTTCCCCGCAAAGAAATGCACGGCGTACGCAACGGGAGATACAGTGGTAGTACGGGGTAGAGGAAAGACTAATTTGCTGGCTTCTTGGTTTTGGCATGATATATCTCGTCCTTGAGTTTATTGGTGTTTAAATAATACTTCTATACTGGTTAAATTACCAGTGCATCAAATAAGCAGTATATAATATTTAAGTGCTAAACAAAGAGTAAAATAGATGGTATGAAGGACTATAATCGCATGAAGAAATTAAAATTTGCGGGGTGGCTTATTTTTTATTGCCAGCAAAATCGTCAATTGTTGTGAATACCGAGGAAAGAAAATCAAACAGGAGGGAAATCTCAAAATATCAACCAAATCCACTGCTTTTCACACAGCATTAAATCTCAGCGAGCGCTGAATTAAAGAAAAATTTAAATGATAAAACAGATGAAAAAGAATTAACCAGTATTCAGAATTTTTTTACTGTGACTAACATTTTGCCATCGTTTCAATTTCTGATTTTGACAAAATTCACTCATAGCATCGGGCGGTCCTACAGCCCCTTCAAGAACCCACCGGTGAATAATCGCATGTTCTACTTGAACACCGCGCTCTGCTAATAACTCTTCAATATTTCTGTAACTCAGTTTATAGGCTAAATACCATCGTAT
>JABSOJ010000670.1 GCA_013216005.1 Alteromonadaceae bacterium
AACAGAGCCTGTTGTTTACAGATTTATCCCCTTTTGCATAAAAACAAGACCACAAACATTTTTTCATCATGCTCACCTAACGCTATCTTGGTAAATAGAAATTAACTGCTATTATGTAGTCATTCGAGAAAAAATGAATTTAATCCTTTTATGAATAAATTACATTCTCAAATTTCCAACGCTATCAGCAATCAATCAACATTATTTACCGATATTGAAAAATGTTCTCCCTATCTGCAAGGTACAGAAGGTTTTGATGCCTTAAATGATAAAAAACGTCGTATAGATGCTGTTGTTATTCCCGGCAATACTGACGATATTAAGGCTTTAATTGAACTTGCTAACGTTGTTTCTAAAAACGAAGAATTAAGATTCTCCATTCATCCGATAAGTAGTGGTCGTAACTGGGGTTATGGCACAAGTCAGCCACCTACCGCAAATGTGAAAACGGTATTACTCGACTTATCGGATTTAAACAAAATTGAGTTTGACGAAGAACTTGGACTTGTTACCCTTCAACCCGGTGTCACCCAGCAACAACTTAGCGATTACTTGATCAAACTGGGGGATAAATACATGGTGCCTGTTACTGGTGCGGGTCCAGATTGTTCAATTGTTGGTAATGCAATTGAACGCGGTTACGGTATAACACATTATACCGATCACTTTGGTGCTGTTACTGCCATTAAAGGCTTGTGGGGGAACGGCACCCAATATCAGTCTGCACTATTTGAACTAGATAAATCAAAAGATAAATTTGTTGATAAAACATATAAATGGGGTGTTGGTCCATATTTAGATGGATTATTTACCCAGTCAAATTTTGGTATCGTTACCGAAATGACTATTCGATTGGCTGCGCGTAAACCAGCATTTTCGTCTTTTTATATAAAACTGGAATTAGATGAACTATTAGAAGCAGCTATTCCCTTAATTCAACGAGTATTAAGAGATTATGAAGGTATTGTCAGCTCAATAAATTTAATGGATAAAAGACGTGTGTTATCTATGATTGCAGATAACCCGATCGATAATAACCAACATCAGAACATGTCAGATAATCAAGTCCAGATGCAAGCTGAAAACCTTAAAACTCCTAGCTGGACTATTGTCGGTAGTATTTACGGCAGTAAAAATATTGTAAAAGTCACTAAAAAAGAAATAAAAAGTATTTTCAAGCAAATATCTAACCAAACAATATTTTCAGATGATCCCATCATATCAATCGCTAATAAAGTAATAAATTTTCTACCGGAAGGACTTTTGAACCGTGTGGCGATGCTCAAAAAGGTAAAACTGCAGTTAGATTCCCTTCACAAAGCCAAAGAAATTATGCAGGGTAAACCTAATCGACTTGCGCTTAAATTAGCTTACTGGCGTCACGAAAAGGGTGCTAATAGTTTTGAAGGTAAAGTATTATCTCCGGGAAAAGATAAATGTGGCTTATTATGGTATGCACCCCTTGTTTTGATGAAAGCGAATGCGATGCGTGAGTACGTAGAATTCGTCCGTAAAACCTGTCCGTTATTTAATATTGAGCCATTTATAACGTTTACCAATTTACGTCATGATTGTGTGGATAGTACTATTCCCATTGTTTTTGATTTATCAAACCCTGCTGTAGTAAAAGAATCACACAATTGTTTAAAAAAACTCGTAACAGAGGGATTGAAATTAGGATATGTCCCGTATCGTTTGAATATAGAACAGCAGCAATGGCTATTGGATAAAGAGTCTGATTTTTGGCAAACAGTTAATCAAATAAAAAGCGTGCTTGATCCTAATAATATACTGAGCCCAGGTAGATATAACCCGGGATTAGTTATACTGAAGTGATCAACGAATATTGATCACATCAGAATCAGCAGAATTTATATAGGGTATTAAAGAAAGTTGTAATTTTATATCGTGATATATTTTTTGATAAAATTCAAGTAGTTCCTTTCCCATATTCGCATGAATATTTTCTAGAAAAAAAAGAATATTGCTCTGGAACCGCGATAATTCATTTCATCACTTATTTGTGTAGAGTAGGCCGCAGGCTTCGCATAGCTTATCCAACGGCCCCTCTTCGATTCCGTGCATGAGGTTTTCCCTCACA
>JABSOJ010000671.1 GCA_013216005.1 Alteromonadaceae bacterium
TTGAGAATAATCTTAAAGTTTAAATTATATTCACTGTTAATTTACAAAACTGTTTAATTTAGACCCGTTTGCCCTGTTAGCGTCGGCATTAGAGCTAGAAAAATACCGTACGAAATCTTCCAGATGCTCTTGTATATTCATTAAATTACTTTATCCATTATAAATCTTGAGGTTATCTTTGCTGACGCGAAATTAAATAGAGTGCCAGAAGCGTAAGTATTATGCTAGGTAAACTGTAGTATAACTGGGTAACTATGGATAATTGTTGGGGAATTACTACTAAAATAGGGATCAAATAAGTAAAAGCCAGCAGGTGATTTGGCCCGACCCGCTGCAAAAGATGTTGCTGCAGAAAAAAGGTAGCCATAGTGGTAAATAGGGTTAAATAAAGTAAGGCTTGCCAAAATTGACTTTGCTGCCAGGCTACTTGAGTTAAGTCGTTAAAGAATAATAGGAAAGGCAGTAATATAAGGCCACCGAGAGACATTATTAATAAAGAGCTTTCGGTCGGTGGAACGTCTGCGAACCATTTTTTATTAACATAACGTGTGAGGTCATACAGCAGCAAGCTATCAGGAAAATACCATCTCCTAAGTGCCATTGGTAGAAACTTGAATCTTCCTGATTGAATATTATTAGCACCCAGGCGGCACCTACAGTACCAAGGACAAAACCTAATAATTTACTTTTAGGTGTGATCAGTTTTAATCCGACATAAGTTATAACTACACTGAGTAAAGGCAATAGCGTGTAGATCACTGATGTACGCATAGCCGATGTGGTTTTTAATGATTCAAAAAAAACCAGAAAAAACAGGACTAACAATAAACTGATAATGCTGTATTGGAACAGTATTTTAATATTGAATAAACGTGAATAGCTTTTCCACATAAAAGGCATCATTACAATGCTGGCCAAGGTAAACCTTAAACATGTGGTTATGACTGGATCGGAATAGGGTAAAATTATTTCAGAGACAACAAAGGATGAAGCCATAAGGCTTACCCAAAGTATTAACGTAAAATTTTGCGATAGTATTTTTGTCATTTCTGATTTCAGTATTTTTTATTGTATTTATTTTTGCTATCGGGGATATCTTTATGATCTTGAATGATCAAGCTAAATGTTTAAGCTAAATATTTAAGTATAAATTTGTGAAATAAAAATTCTGAAATTGCAAAATCTACCTCTAAATTAAATACCTCAGTCAGTAATTGGTGTAATATTTTAGCGTCAGTGATTTTGGTTATATTCGTTATATTAGTTTCGCCATTTTTTATCTGATAAAATTCAGCATTTCGGAGAGATTGAACATTATTGAAAAACTTTCTGCATATCACCAGATTATTAACAAACGCTGCCTTTGGGTGTTTGTGAGAGTAAAAATGACCTAACAGGCAATCTGCTTCACTATAATGATGTAAGTCAAAAAGGTATAAAGTAAAAAAGTCTTTGTCTTTAAATACTTGATAACAATAGTCACCCTTTGCATTTTGGATAATACGATACTGTGCATCCCCTTGCGCTTGAACGGCTCCCATTTCCAGTTTTACCGGGTAGCGTGCACCTAAATGACTAAAACCAGCATCAACAATATATTCTTCACCCTCAAAGTTAAGCAAGGTGACTCTGTGGGTTCTGGGCACATCAATCTCTTGGTTATAAACAACCTTTGTCAGTAATACTCTTACATCAAATTTAAGCTCTGCCAACACGTTAAAGACCAGTTTATTATGCTCAAAGCAATAACCACCGCGTCGTTTTTCAACTATTTTATTGAACAATGATGCTACATCGAGGGGCATTTCCTGCTCCAATACGACAGATAAATTATTAAAATTGTATTGAGCAATATGTTTACTTTGTAAATTGCGTAAAAAATTGATATATAATGATGTTGGATCTAAAGCTAAGTCTGCTAAATAGGCTTGAGTAATATTTAAATTTTGCATATTTCAGTTCCCTTTGTTGTTTTATTCTTTTGTTCATGTTTTGAGATACTAATATTATAGAAGCAAAATGCAGGTGTAATTAACCTAGGTTTAGTGAATGCTTTAGTGGATGAATTATTAAGGTGTTGATATTTATAACGCTACT
>JABSOJ010000672.1 GCA_013216005.1 Alteromonadaceae bacterium
TAAAAAAATATCATTAACCCAAATTTTAGATTTTTGGCATTACATAGCCAAATTTTCTGATAATCCCGCTTTGGGCTTTCGTGCAGGTCAATGCTGTCATTTATTGGACTACGGTGTGTTTGCTCATTTATTGATGAATTGTCCTAGTATTAATGCATCGTTACGACTTATCAGTGATTACCTTTATATGCTGAATGAATCGTTAGCAAGTGTTTTAATAACCGATAATAACATTACAAGTTACGTACTTGATTGTGCAGAGAATCATGTGGCTTGCTTTCACCATATAGAGTTTCATTTTGCTTCACTTGTTCAATTTTGGCGTCAGATAGTCACAAGAAAAGCGAATAAAAAAATTGTTCCATACCGTGTGGAATTCACCCATTCAGCTCCTTTGTCAGTACAAGAATATGAAATATTTTTTGGTTGTAAGGTGCTTTTTGAACAGAAACAAAACCGGATCATTTTGCCAGATGAATTACTGGCACTACCGACTCATGCGCCTAATAAATGGCTTTATCAATATTTGCTGAAACGTGTAGATTCAATCCATAAAGCAGAGGTTAATAATAAAAAATTCATTTCAAAAGTTTATCATGCATTTGCACTTGAAGAAGGCTCACAGGGATGGCCGACACTAGACAAAATTGCCAGTAATATTGGCATGAGTTCAAGTTCGCTTAAACGAAAGTTAAAACTGGAAAATAGCTCTTATCAAACAATTTGTGATCATCTTCGTTATAAACAGGCGAAGAGAATGCTCAGTACCCAAGGACAAACCGTCAGTGTAACTGCAGTAGAGCTTGGTTTTTCCAGTTCAGCGGCTTTCAGTCGTTCGTTTAAGCGTTGGAGTGAACAATCACCGACGGATTATCTGATGAGTTTAGTAACAGAATAGGCATTATTTTAAATCAAACACTGAATCGCGTGTTATTAAAACGGGTTGAAAAGCGTGTTGTATTAATAAATCTTTTTGCTGATAGACATGCTTCAATACCAATTTAGCTGCCATATGTCCCATTTCATCAATCGGATTAACGATAGTGGTTAATTTAGGGTAGATATAACGGGCTAATATAATGTTATCGAAACCAATTATTGATAATTCATTAGGAATAGTAATTCCATTTTCTCGCGCATGAATCATTGCACCCGCGGCCATTTCATCATTTGCACAAACGAGAGCGGTAAAATTGCTTTTATTATTTATAAAATATTTAATACCATCGATGCCACCAGCTTCTCTAAAATCACCGATATAAAATAAATCGTTATTAAAAGGCATGTTATGTTCAGCCAGTGCTCGTTTATGACCTGCTAAACGGTCTTGCGCATCGTCTTTGAATTGAGGGCCTGCAATATAGGCAATGTCTGAATGACCTTTCTCAATTATTGCTTTAGTCGCGAGGTAGCCGCCCAATTCATTGTCTAAGCTGATACAATTTTCATTTAATCCATCGACATAGCGATTCATTAAGAAAATTGGCGTTTTTCCTTTACATAACTCAATTATATACTCATCTGTTACCGCTTCAACATGTAGAATAAGTGCATCGCAATTTCGGCTTATTAAAAAATCGATACCATCTTTTTCTTTTTCTTCATCACTATGTCCTGTTGTGATAATAACGTGTTTTCCTGCGACCCGTAGTTCTTCTTCTATTCCTGCCATCATGAGACCAAAAAATGGACCATGTAACTCAGAAACTAGTATGCCCACACTATTAGTGCGATTTGATGCAAGAGATTGTGCGATTGAATTCGGACGGTAATCAAGTTCCTTCATTGCATCTAAAACTTTTTGACGAGTTTTATCGCTAACTTTGGTGTTTTTACTTGTTACTCTGGAAACAGTAGCGAGTGAAACGCCAGCAAGTTTTGATACTTCGTATATAGTGGCCATATTCTTCCTTGTACGCGTTTTTTTTGATTAGGTTTTAGTTGGATTAACTTGTGGTTGGCATACGCTAAAATATTAACATAATTACCTTTGATTTAACCAGTAGAGACATTCAGTTTCAGCAATTCTCAGTGATTTAACATTTACCAAGATAAAACAACATTTCTAACCATTTCTAATTTTCTCCCAGACAT
>JABSOJ010000673.1 GCA_013216005.1 Alteromonadaceae bacterium
AGTCACAGAGTCCTAGATATAAGGGTTGAGTTTAATTCCATTTGAAGGGACAACAATTATCTACAACAGAGCCATTAATTAATAATAATCTAAGAACCAAAAAGCAAGACACCATCCAATTCCAATTCATATTTCTATTTCTATTTCTATTATAATTCTCCTATAGTTTATCTGGTAGGGAAATTCCCCCGAAAAATAATTGAGTTAACTTGAAAGCTTAAAAAAACCAACTATCATCTAGAATTAAAATCGTTTTAATAATGAATTATTAACGTAATAATCGAATTTAAAGGCCTGTAAAAATAAACTTATGTTTCTCTTGGGATTGTATTTATTTATCGCATTATTTTTCTCGTTTTTGTGCTCTATTGTCGAAGCGGTATTGTTGAGTATTTCCTGGTTGCATATTGTCATGATGGAAAATGAAGGACAAAAAGCAGGTGAAATTTTACGTATATTGAAAGAAGATATAAATAAACCTTTAGCCGCGATATTAACCTTAAATACTGTAGCACATACTGTTGGTGCTGCCGGCGTTGGTGCTCAGGCAGCTGTGTTATTCGGAAATGCTTCGTTAGGGATTGTTTCAGCGGTGTTAACTTTCCTGATCCTTATTTTTTCAGAGATAATCCCCAAGACATTAGGCGCTTCATATTGGAAAACTTTGGCACCTGCAATTGCTTATGTTTTGAAGTTTATGGTTTGGGCATTATACCCGTTTATAAAAATGTCAGAATGCATTACCCGTAATATAGTAAATAAAGAAAAATCGGTAGGTTTCAGTCGTAATGAATTTTCTGTTGTGGCTCAAATTAGTGCTGATGAAGGACAAATAGCTCAGGAAGAAGCTAAAATAATGAAAAATTTGTTGTTATTACAGGAAATTAAAATCCAGAATGTTATGACCCCAAGAACGGTAATATTCAGTGATTCTGTAGATTTGCGGGTCGAAGAGTTTTTTCATAAACATAGTAAAATTCGTTTTACCAGAATACCGGTTTACGATAAAGAACTTGATGATTTTGTAGGTTTTGTTCTTCGTACAGACTTATTGTTAGCGCAGGCTCGCGGCAATAAAGCTTCTCGTTTAAGCAAGTATGTCAGAGATATGCCCACCTTACTTGATGATATGACGTTATCACATGCGATGAAGGAAATGTTACCGAGTAAAATTCAAATTGTATTGGTTGTAAATGAATATGGTACGGTGCGGGGAATATTAACACTGGAAGATATTTTGGAAACATTGATCGGTCGAGAGATAGTTGATGAAGGTGATAAAGATATTGATATGCAAAAATTAGCAAAGCGTTTATGGAAAGCGAAGGCTAAAAAATACGGTATTAATTTGGAAATAGACAGAATTGATTAATGTGTTTTGATATTGCTATGAGTTTTATTCATCTTAAGTAGTCGTTTATGTGATTTGTGTTGATACTCTTTTTCACTATACCATTTATTAATTAATAGTAATGATGAGTTAAAAAATGAAAGAAATGTTGATGAAGAGTGTTAAAAGTAATCACAATGATGTGGCACCTTTACTATTGCGTTTGATTTTAGGTGTTATTTTTATAGGTCATGGCTGGGGCAAGTTATTTAGTGAAGGAAATCCTGATGGTTTTGCAGGCTGGCTTGGCTCGATGGGACTCGAACCTAGTTATCTATTAGCGGTAATGGCAGGATTAGCAGAAACTCTTGGTGGACTTTTAATTATTATCGGTCTTTTTACAAGGTTATCAGCAGTTAACTTAGTTATTGTCTTAATCGTCGCTATAGGGTTTGTGCATTTAGATGCTGGTCTTTTTGGATCTGGTGGTTATGAATTTCAATTGCTATTACTCGTAAGCTCAGTATTCTTGTTGATTCAAGGTCCTGGCAAATTATCATTTGATCATTGGCTATATCGGAAGTTAAACTAACATTTATCAGAGACAAGCAATTTGATTACTTAACCTGAGTTACATGCATTGCTTGTTTCATCTATCAGGTGAAAAGTTGAGTTGAACAATTATAAGTTGAACAATTATAAATTATTGCCGGCGCTGGCCTAGGCTGTCGAAAACTCGTGCTTTTGGGGATATTCAATTTAC
>JABSOJ010000674.1 GCA_013216005.1 Alteromonadaceae bacterium
TACACAGGCTATGGACTGTATCAACTTAAACATGATAATACACAAATATGAACTGTTACCCGGTTTGATTGGTGCCTGTTTTTTGATTAAAGTTCTTCAATGTAACTCTTAACTATCGTGCTTAACTATCGTGCTTAACTATCGTGCTTAACTATCGTTCTTAAATATAATCGCTCTATATATCAATATCCTTGCTTTGACCGAGTCAAACCAAATTAATCAGCACAAACATCTGCTTTTTGTTTAACCCCTATTGAGATACAATCACACTACTTACTCAAATAAATATAAGACTTTTACTTGTGCCGAAATTTCTTGTAATTATCTTACTGCTAGCGGTAACAAATGTTTGTGCTGAACAAGCACAGGTAGCCATTATTATTGACGATCTCGGCTATCGACAAAGTGATGCCAATGCCCTTACCTTACCGGGCAATATTACTTACTCAATTTTACCTCATACCCCTTTTGGAAAAAAATTAGCACAAAAGGCTCATGATGAAAAACGAGAAGTTATGCTTCACATCCCAATGGAAGCCGAAAACGGTAAAAAACTTGGCCCGGGGGGCTTAACAGCAGAGATGAATGAAAAGGATATTCAGGCAAGTTTGGCACGTGCTTTTGCTGAAATACCTTTTGCTGCAGGCATGAATAATCACATGGGCAGTTTATTAACAAAATTATATTCCCCGATGACGTGGACCATGCGTTTTTTGAAAGAACGAAAACTATATTTTATTGATAGTGTAACGACCGGACAAAGTAAGGCTGAAAAAATTGCCCACCAGCTTGGCGTACCATCAATGCGTCGGAGTATTTTTTTGGATAATGAATTGTCTGCTGAATATATTCAACAGCAGTTCATGCATTTAATTAATCAGGCAAATAAACACCATTCTGTTATCGCCATAGCGCATCCTCACCCAGAAACCATCGCTGAATTAACCAAATTAATACCATTATTGGCTGAAAAAAATATAGAATTAGTCTCTATCTCGCAGTTATTTCCACAGGAACAATTTGTTAAAACCGTCAATATGGCAACGGATTAATTGACCCGTATTTTTTCTAAGAAAAAATGCTCAATAAGATATTTGATTGTCATCCAACAACTCCCGAAGATATTTAACCGGAATGGCATAAGTGATCCCGCTTGGATTACTTATTACTGCCTCTTTAGTTGCTTGTACAAAAACCTTGTTAATGACTCCAATAACTTCACCAGTTTCAAGATTATATAGACCACTGCCGCTGTTACCCGGATAAGCTGTGGCATCGAGTTGATAAACTAAATAGGGATCTCTCAATCGTTTCAGCATTTTAATACTGATTTGACGCGAATCTGAAACTGGTATAATAGTCGGGGTAATACTGGCAACTATTCCTCTGTGGGTTACTGGGTAAAGCCCTAAAACCGAGCCAATAGGAAACCCCGTAAAAGCAACATAAGTCCCTTCTCGTTCAAATTTATCTGTCGCTAATGCCAAAGCGGGCAACGGAGCACCTTCAATTTTCAACACAGCTAAGTCATACATGTCAGAGCGGGCGACAACTTCAGCCAACCTCACCTTTGATGATTTTCCCGAACCGATAAATACGGCTCTTTTCTGCAGCAAAGTTTCGTCTAAATCTTTACCAATAACATGATCATTGGTAACAACGTATTGCCCGTTACCAATAACAAAACCAGACCCATGCAGCGTATTTTTTGGGCGGCCTGTGGGAGTATAAACACCAATACCAACTACAGAAGGTTTTATTTTTTCAACAGTATCAGCAAGGTTAGCAAAAACGTTAAAGCCAAGAAAATAATGGAAGAGTAAGAATAATGTTAACGTTTTTTTCATCTATAAATTCCCGTTGATTTGAATATGACCAAGCACATGAAATAAGGTTACCACCACTCGATAAACTTACAGTAAATAGCGAAGGCAGATATATTGTCTATACTGAGGTTAATATATCTTTTACGTAAGCTTAACCTACATGGTTCAAAAAATATAATAATAGCTTTTTAAATCGTCAGCTTACGAGAACTTAGGGAAAAGCCTTGTCAAATTTAACTAATAAAAAAAT
>JABSOJ010000675.1 GCA_013216005.1 Alteromonadaceae bacterium
TGGTTATTTTTCAACCAACATTTTGGATCGTAGATAAACAAAGGGCTATAATTGGGATTTCCTAGGTGTAATAAAAACTTCCGACTTTTCAACATTATTTTGATTAAGTTGACATTATAAAGCGGGTCGGTCGACATTACAGGCTGACTTTGCTTTCTGAGCCCAATTCTCATACAGGTGTAAAGAGTCAATATGAACGTAGAAATAATTTGGAAAGAATATAGTGCACGTTTGAAAGCATTTTTATTTTCCAATGTATCTAACCCTGATGATGTAGAAGATCTTCTTCAGGAAATTTTGATCAAAACTTATCAACACCTTGATGACATAGTTGAGATAACTAAGGTTAAGTCCTGGTTGTTTCAGGTTGCCAATAATTCAATCATCGATTTTTACCGTAAAAAAGCCAAAGATAAAAATCTGGATCAGGGTCAGAATCAAGACCAAGACCAGCTATGGTATACAGAAGGCGATAAAAGTATCTATCAAAATCTATCTGAGTGCATATTACCTTTTATACAAGCGCTGCCTGACGACGAAGCACAAATGCTTATTTCAATAGAAATCAACGGCGTATCACAGAAAGAATATGCAGAAAAAAATGGTATGAAATACTCAACGCTAAAATCACGGGTGCAGAAAAGCCGGGATAAAATCAACAGTTTGTTCAAAGAATGCTGTGAATTATCAATTGATGGTCAAGGAAATATTATGGACTTTGAACCCAAAGGACAACACTGTAAAAAATGTTAATTGGTCGTCTTCGATAAATTAACAGTGCTCGATGAATTAAGTGCTCAATGAATTAAGTGCTCAATGAATTAATTACCACTTAATCTATCCAATTCAAACCCAGAGTCAGACATAATCGAACAATCTAACGAATCGGTTGTTCACTTTATGATATATGCTTTATAAAAGAGGTGTAAACTGATTGTTCAAACAGCTAACCTGATGTGTAAACGAGATATCTCAAAGTAGGGGGCACTTAGCAAGATAGAATTTATTGTGTCTATGTTGATTGTTGGTTGTTGGTTTATGTTTTGTATGGGAAATAGGGGTAACTCCCCGTGAGCCGTGAGCCGTGAGCAATGCTGGCACATTTTCTAACCCATTAAACCCTATCATCACTAACCGATGTGGATTGGTATAAGCTATCATTCAATTTATCTGAATACCTCGTATACTGGTTTAGAAAAGGCAATGAATGAAAACGTGTAATTCTTGTGGTAAATGCTGCATAAAATACAGTAACGGCGCTTTGTCAGCATCAAAAGCTGAAATTGAGCTGTGGGAAGTATTTGATCCTGATATTGCTCAGTATGTTCGCGATGGCGAAATTTGGGCAGACCCTAGCAGTGGTAAGTTGCTAACATTATGTCCCTTTTTACGTAAAACCACAGATGTAAAATCAGTTCAAAATACACCTGTGATATATACTTTGACCGCCCTGACGATTTCAAATATTACCCATCTAACGTGCGGGAAATGGTTGCAGACGAATGTGAAATGATCGAAGAATCTGATCTTCTTGATCTAAAAAAAGCACAAACAAAGCTCGATGTTATAATGATCGATAGTCGGTGAAAATAAGGTTCGGGATACTGACCAACACTGAACTACGACATAGCCATAAAAAAACAGTTGGACTATATTTGAAACTGAAAAATTTGGAACTGAAAAATTTGGAGCTGAAAATGTCGTCAAGCCCTTATTTAACCTGAATTCTAGATAAGCAACACTTGCTCAACACTTCCTTTTTTCCGATTCTCTGCGTTAAAACATAGCATCATTTCTTAAGATTGTTAAATTCATCCATGGGAACTTTGCTAACGTTAGTATTCATTAATTTTCATGCCTATGCACTTTACTCAGGTTAGGCTATAACTCTCCTGAATTTGAGTGATTGTGACTAATTTCATAGGCTATGTCGAAAATTGAAGCTAAACAAAGAAGTTGGATTAGCCAACGGCGTAACCCATCAGATTGTGACTATCTGTAACTTCCCAACTTAATATCAACCGATCCAGTTAATCTAAACCATTTTCCCATCAACCATTGGTTAACCCACTA
>JABSOJ010000676.1 GCA_013216005.1 Alteromonadaceae bacterium
AAAAAGCGATCAGCATATATTCAACTAACCGATTTATCTACCTTTTCAAGTTATGCACTTATTATTTGAATCTAAGAGTCTAATTTAGTAAAGGTAATCCATGAATAAACCACAAAGAGATATCACGTTAAGATTTTTAGCAGAACCACAAGATATTAATTTTGGCGGCAAAGTACATGGTGGTGCGGTAATGAAATGGATTGATTTAGCGGCTTATGTTTGTGCCGCAGGTTGGAGTGGGCGTTATTGTGTTACCGCGTACGCCGGTTAAGTTGATGGAAATGCGCAAACAAATTGGTGAAGAAATGCAAATTTTTGTAGAAAAATAAAATAATATTAATAAATTACGTAAGTGCATTATAATGGCCAGAAATATGTATCTACTATACCGGAACTCAAGTTATGTCGACTCAAATCGATCCTGCAACGTTTGATCAGATTGAACGTTATGATGCTGAAAAGCGTTTAAAATATTTGTTGAAGGAAGTTGTTGAAAATCAAACTATCTGGATTTTAACTGATGAGCACGGTTGCGTAATGTTAAATACCGAGGAGGAAGATTGTGCTCCCGTATGGCCGAACAAGGAATTTGCTCAAGCCTGGGCTACGGGTGAATGGCAGTCTTTTAAAGCTGAGGCTATATCATTAGACAGATGGCATAAATTATGGAGTCGTGGCCTTGAAGATGATGGAATAGCGATTGTTGTTTTTCCTAATCAGGACGAAGAAGGAATAGTTTTGACTCCCGATGAATTTGATTACGAATTGAAACAGCAAGCTAAGAAACGTAAATCTTGAATGTTATAAAAAGGTGATTATTTTAAACTGGCTTCAAAATTGGCCAATTCATCGTAATTTTAGCTCCCTGATCACTGAGGTTTTCTACCTTAAGTTGACCACCGTGATTACGGGCAATTTCAGCGCAAAGTGATAAACCAATGCCAGAGCCATGTTTTTTAGTGGTGTAAAATGGCGTCAGCACATTATTCAGGTTCGCAAATCCAGGTCCGTTATCTACTACCTCAATTACTTGATGGTTCTGTTGACGGCTTTGCTGATTATTTTGTTGGAAATATGCTTTAATTTCTATTAGTGTCTGTGGCTGTTCACAAGCTTCATTGGCATTCTTGAGCAAGTTAATCATTACTTGTACAATTTGTTCAATGTCACCGAAGCATTGTTCATTGCCGTGAAAAGTAATACTGCAGTTTGTTTGATCACCCATTGATTTAGCTTCATTTAATGCCTCATTAAAATTAAACCAGGCAAGTTTAGGGTTAGGTAGTTGAGCTAATTTACTGTATTCATTGATAAACGAGAGCAAACGATTGCTCCTCTGCTTGATCCTTGATAATACCAGACGTGTTTGCTGTTCATCCAAGTGTTCATTCGACAGCAAAGTATCTGCCATTGAAGACATTGGCGTTAATGAGTTTCTTAATTCATGCGCTAAGACGCGAATTAGACTTTGCTGTGTTGTGCGTTGATTTTGATTCAGTAATTGGGAAATATCTAATGCAGAAAAAAGCCAATGTCTTTGATCTAGATGTAAATATTTAATCGTTTGGCATTGCCATTTTTTACTAAATTTAGTGTGGGAAAAATGATCTTTTTCAAAGGTGAAACCTAAATTATCAGAGGAACTATCTAACAACATTGGTTGTTGAAGCTGTTCATTCATCGCAGTATTTCGATAAGTCAGCTTTAATTCTTGATCAAATAAACACACTGGAATTGGCCAGGAATCCAGAATTTTACTTAATAAATGGTCAAGTGTTTGGTTTTTTGCTTTTTGATTAGTGCCGGTTGTTGCTAATGATTTTATTTCGTTGAGTAACCCAAGTAACAAATTATCCGGGTGCTGTTTTCGGTAATGTAAGTTTTGCTCACCCTCTTTCAGTACTTGAGTATAAGTACTAAGCTGCATTATTGATTGACACCAAAATGCATAACTTCTCCATGCAAGCCAAACTAGCGGATAGGTTAATGGGGCACCAATCATTCGGGGTAACAATTGAAATAAAAAGTCTAAGGAGAAAACGTTAAAACCTGCGACAATTAATTTGA
>JABSOJ010000677.1 GCA_013216005.1 Alteromonadaceae bacterium
TCTACCATTCTTCAAGTAACTAACGCGCGGATGAGTTACACCTAAGTGTTCAGCCGCTTCTTTTTGTGTCCAATCTTTCGATTTGATCAGATCTACAATTGCATCCATCATATTTGAGCGCAATATGTAGTTTTCGACTTCTATTTTATCGTCCGTTATCAGCTCGAATGCGTTATTGAATGATTGCATTTTATTCTCCAGTTTTCGCAATGAGTATATTCTTGCGAGATAGAAATTTAAATTGCCTTTGTTGGCGTTTTCTTAAAATCAGTTTTAATAAGTAATCGTATGTATTGTGAAATATACAATTACACTAGTATTCGAGGTTCACTCGATCGGAAACTTTAGTATCCTAATCGATTTAAAGACAATCATGTCTAATAAATAGACATAATTCCAGTCTATTTTAACTATCTACAATGTATTGAATTAGTAGACTATTTTCCTTAGCGTACAACTTCGCACCAAAGGTGAACGAACCCTTATTTAGAGTACTAGCTTAAATATAAGCAGATATACTTTATGTATTAATTATACAACTACTTATATAATAAGTAAACGAATTGTTTACTATTGTTCAATTAACCTCCTACTTAAAAGGTGTTAGCGTTTGGTTTAGAGCTTTAAAAATAAGACTTCCCGGTAATTTAGCATATATCAAAATTATTCCCTGATATATGGCTATTTTAATGGGTAAATTAGAATGATTAATGGTAGATTTCTTTGTTTTGGAGCTAAGTCACTGGTGACAATTTGAGTTGGAAAGCTAACATTTGACTCATTAACGCACCATCAACAATGTCATTTTTTCTTCCCAAAAGTAGGAATATCATCTAAGTAGTTAGAGGTTTTATTTTCTGGCATAAAAATGGGTTTATCTATTCTTAGAGTAGCTGTTTTATTTAGTTCTTCCTTGGGCTTATCTAACCGATAAGTTAAATTCTTAATCTGTTCAGTTAGGGCGCTTATTTCTTCATACAAAGGTTTGTTAGCTTCGATAATGGCCTTACTAATAATATCAGCAATACCTTCATAATTTGTCACAGCGACATGGTGTGACATTTTTGGTATGACAGCATGTGACAATTCACCAAAAACGCGTATCAATTCAGCAGTGTCAATAGTTGGGTTTTTATTCCCACCATTTTTAATAGAAACCTTACCGCTCTTAACATATCGCTGAATGGTTCGCCTAGATTTTCCTGTAAGTTTTGCTGCTTCTGTTAGGGTGTGACAAGCCATGTGACAATCGTTATTTTTATAGGTATGACAAGGTGTGACATTATTTAACCCTTGCGAGGAAAACAAGCAATGATACGCGTCCTTTAATTACCTCTTTTGGACATGTGAATAACCCCCTAACCATTTCCGGTCGAGTGGGATCCTACACGTCCATTTCCATTTGATCTTTTTCTCTAAAAATAAAGTGTAAAGCATGTATTCTTCGGCCTTTTTTTACTTGCTGAACCTTGATCTGAAAATTAGATTTGGAATTCAATTCAGCCAATGACGGTTTAATTACAAATTTATTCAAGTCTTTGAATAATTGATAGCTATCCCCAAGGTCTAGCAAAAAACGAAAATCTTCAACAGTAATCAACCTGTTTCTTGCCTTAATAAATTGCTGACAAAGCTCGTAAACACGAATGCTATGCGTACTTTTAAGGCTGCTTACATTGTTAAGAGCAACTTTGGCAAATTGTCCAGATAATTGAGTCAGATATTGCCCCACATCGTCACTAAAGGATATTGTGACTCTCGCCTCACCTTTGTGATATTGAACCCGACGTTGTATCCAGCGAAATTATTCTGTTTGTTCAGGATCTTTTACGATAACAGATCGATCCCATAGTTTATCTACAGCCTTTTTAAGCTCACGTTCTGCATTGGCCCTCCCCATGTCAGGGAATTGCCCGTAAAAATCCTCTGCGTGGATTGTAATGGACTTAGGGAGTTTTTCTTTGGGGTTGACCTTGGCAACACAACAAGGGGTCCTGTGCATAGATGGATAAAAAATCGCAGAGCATATTTAAGTGTCATATGTAATTTTAACCTTTCACCCGTT
>JABSOJ010000066.1 GCA_013216005.1 Alteromonadaceae bacterium
CTTGAAAGCCAATATTCTTCCAAGTCGAGCTAAAAACATTATCAATATTTAGGTTTGATTGATTAAGTAAATCAGCCATTAGTGATGGTAAACTCAAGTTCTTTGTGGCAGAATTCATCTGATGTCTCTTGTGGTTTTTTGCTTTGTCTAGACAACAAGTATTTTATCACAATGAGACGTCAACCTCTTTAAAATCATCAATTTAGTTTGTTTTATTTCTTTTTTTGAACTCCAAAACTTGAGTTACTTATTTCAAACCAAGCCAATCATGACCTGCCATGTATTAAAAATCATTTAATCCAAAGACACTAGATGTTTGATTAAATCCTTATAATCTTGCTCAAAATTTTGACTATCTAAGGCCGTGTTATTTATAAGATATTTCCCGTTAACAATAACATTTGGCACACCTGTTAGACCTCCTGTGGCAGTCAATGAATCTTGATTTTTCTTAAACGATTTAGCTTTACTGTTTACACTAAAGCTTTTCATTAATTGATCAAATTTATCACCATCAACTCCATTTGATACAAAAATACTGCGTAAATCTTTTTCTGAAGTGATCACCGCTTTTTCCACCTGCAAATAGTTAAAAATAGCTGCGGTTAATTTATCTTCCATGTTTAACTGCTGAGCAACAACCAAAGCTTTACTCAGCAGCCGCTGTATTTTAACTGAGGCACTACGTGAGAAATCAACATGATTAAGTTCAAAACTGACCCCGTCAGGTAATTGTTTTTTAATTGTCGCCATAAATGGTTCAAATCGAAAACAATGCGGACAGTAAAACGAAAAGTATTCACGTACTTCTGGCCTAGTTGACGCCTTAGTGCTCACTTTGGTGTAGTGTTCACCCTCAACAAATTTACTTTCATAAGCACATGACGAAAATGTCATCAAAGGCATTATTAATACAACTAATAAACTTAATATTTTTTTCATTTATATTCTAATTTTTATTGGGTTATCGATTAATCTAAAGCCGACAAATGTTTAATTAGCTCTATATATTCTTTTTCAAAGTTCTTTTTATCTAAAGCTTGATTATTAATACGATATTTACCGTTAACAATAATTGTTGGTACACTTGTCAAACCGCGGTTAGCAGACATGGTCTCTTGATTTTTCTTATATAATTTTGCTTTACTGTTTACACCGAAGCTTTTCATTAATTTATCAAATTTGTCGCCGTCAACACCATTTAAGACAAACACATTACGTAAATCTTTTTCAGAAGTAAACACGGCTCTTTGAACATGTATATATTTGAAAATAGCATTAGTTAATTCCTTTTCCAACCCTAGCTGTTGAGCCACGACTAATCCTTTACTCAATATTTGTTGCATTTTTGTTGAAGCACCAGGTAAAAAATCAACATGGTTAAGTTCAAACTTTACACCTTCAGGTAGTTGTTTTTTTATATTCGCCATAAATGGTTCGAATCTAAAACAATGCGGGCAATAAAAAGAAAAGTATTCGCGCACTTCCGGCTTAGTCGATGCCTTATTACTCACCTGAGTATAGTGCTCACCCTCAACAAATTCCCCTTCAAAAGCGCTTGCCGAAAATGCCATCAATGGCATCATTAATACAACTAATAAACTAAATATTTTTTTCATTTTTTTATTCTCATTTTTGTTTGCTGACAAATTAATACCTGTATTTTTACGATATTGTCAGATATATAAAAAACTACGAACTCACTGATTTATCCTACACTCTACAGTGAGGTCGTGTATCGACTGCTAAATTTTTATTTTAAGCAGGCAATAAACTTAATGGTGGCTCCTGCAACGCTGACATCTGCTCTTTTAATATTAAAATTTGCTGTTCCCAGTACTTTTCGGTATCAAACCAAGGAAAATTACGGGGAAATGCGGGATCTTTCCAACGCTTACATAACCATGCCATATAATTCACAATTCTCATAGCACGTAATGATTCTATCAAAACAAGTTGGTTAGGTTCAAATGTAAAAAACTCTTCATAACCCGCTAATAAGGTATCTAATTGTAACAATTGTTGTTGACGGTCTCCTGAGAGCATCATCCAAAGGTCTTGAATAGCAGGTCCCATACGACAATCATCAAAATCAACAAAGTGAGGTCCGGCATCTGTCCATAAAATATTGCCCGCATGACAATCGCCATGTAAACGAATTTCATGCTTTGGCTGATATTGATCGGCAGCTAGTGCAATAACCTGATCCAAAATAGTGGTAAAAGGCAAAGTCAATGAATTCGGTACAAAGCCCGACTCAAGAATAAGAGTCCGGGCCTGATAAAGCATTTCATCAACCGTATAAGTTGGGCGATGAACAAATGGCTTCTGTGCCGCAACCGCATGAATTCGTCCGACAAAACGCCCCATCCATTCCAGCTGTTCTAAATTATCAACCTCAAAAGTTCGACCGCCCCGACACGGATACACAGCAAAATGAAAACCTTGATGACAAAATAAAGATTTTCCGTCAATCACCAGCGGAGCAACAATAGGCAACTCTTTTTCTTCCAGTTCTAAAGAAAAAGTATGTTCCTCAAGTATTTCATCCTCACTCCATCGCTGAGGGCGATAAAACTTGGTAACGTACTTGGTTAAGTTATCGTCATGAAATTGATAAACGCGATTCTCATAGCTGTTTAAAGCTAGCAAACCGCTATCGACTCTAATACCAACACTTTCTATACCATCCAAAATTAAATCTGGTGATAGCGAACTAAAATCAAATGCAGACATTTCTTACCTATTTCCCATTACTAATAAATTGTTCAAGTTCAATCTTACAGTTTGTTAAAAAAACGACTTTGTTGTTCAAGTTTAACATCATTTTCAGGCGATATTTGCTCAATTACAAAGGTGATATTTGTCATATATTCTTTTAACTCATTCGGCTCTACTGAAATACTTATTGGTAAAGTATAAACTCCTGCAGCCTTCACAGTAAATTCTTGTTCTCCATGCCAGGTTGTATTTTCGATACCTTTAACCGATACCCGGTAATTATTATCCGTTTGTGATTTATTCAGAATTTTAAGGGTATATACATTTTCTATATCACCATTAAAGTTTTCTTTTGCTAATTCTATTCTGTCTCGAATAATATCCATTGAAAGAGGCACGCGATTAACCAGTTCATAGACAAATAAAGATCCCATCACCAACAACACAATAGCATAACCAATTAATTTAGAACGAATAAAGCGTACTTTTTTACCTTGTAATTCATGCTCTGTGGTGTAACGAATTAATCCTCGGGGATATTCCATTTTATCCATCACGCCATCACAAGCATCAATACAAGCCCCACAATTTATGCATTCGTATTGCAAGCCGTTACGTATATCTATTCCTGTTGGACAGACCTGCACACACAAACTGCAATCGATACAGTCACCAAGTCCTAACTCCGATGGATTTTGTTTTTTAGACCTTGGCCCCCGGTTTTCACCCCGGTTATAATCATATGAAACAGTCAAGGTATCTTTATCAAACATTGCTGATTGAAAACGAGCATATGGACACATATGCAAACACATGATTTCACGCATCCAACCGGCATTACCATAAGTACAAAAAGCAAAAAACCACACACTCACCGTAATAGTAAAAGAACTGCTGAAGGTAAAAAAATCAGTGAATGCCGCCTGCATCGGCGTAAAATATCCAATAAAGGTCAGTGCTGTCAATACTGAAAAGAATAACCAGCAACCATGTTTTAAAAATTTACGCCAAAATTTATCAAAATCAATTTGTCGGGCATCAAGTTTTTTACGTTGATTTGCCGTGCCCTCTATCTTTTCTTCAAACCAGATAAAAATGAAAGTCCACACAGTTTGCGGACACAGATACCCGCACCAGACCCGCCCTAAAAAGGTAGTGACAAAAAACAGTAAAAATGCAGCTAATATAAAAATCCAGGCTAATAATGTGAGATCTTGTGGCCATAAAGTAAGCCCCCACAGAGTAAACCGTTGTTCACCGATATCAAAAAGTATCGCTTGATGACCATTAAATTGTAACCAGGGTAACAGGGCAAAACAGGCAAGAAAGACAAAATTCATTTTCCGACGTATTTTCTGAAAGACTCCTTTGACCTTTCGAACATAAATTTGATCACGGGCTTTATAAATTTCATCGCCATGATCTTTAGGTTGATGTATTTTGATATTTGTAACGGGGATACGCAGAGATTTTTTGCGCTGCTTTTCATCTGAATTCACAATAAATCCTTTAAGGAGAGAAAAATGTCACGAATTATCACGAACATTTTTAGATTCAATAAATAAGTGCAATATATTTTTCCGGGACAATGTATTATCCTAATTTCAGCATTTAATATATTGAGAAAAATAATGTTCACTATTTCTCTTGTTTTAATTGTTGAATTTGGGATATTTGATATTAATTAATCACCCTGTCTGCACAGGCTTTATTATACGGTATACTATGAAAAAATTATTGATCTTAATCGTCGCAATCGCATTATTTTTGCATTTTTATCCGCAACCGGAAGTGAATAAAAAACTTGATGAAATGATGACCATAGCATTGGATACATTTTCAAGTGCTACCGATACAAAAGCGCGCTTAAAAGCTGATAAAATTTATACTGATTTAAAAGAAGAGTTAGACAGTTTTACTGAAGATGAAGTGGACTATTTAAAGGAAGTTACCCGAAACCGTGATTCGGTAAAAGCATTCTATTTAGATTATTGTAAAGCAAATAAAAACAATCCTAAATTTCATACGGTAAATTTGGGTAAAGTGTGCAAAACAATCAATCGATATCAAAAATACTTCTAAATAATTCGTACCTACTCAGCATTCATTTAAAGCGATGCGTGGATAAATCCACGTGGTCGTAGAACGCTCATTTATGTACGCCTTGAATTAATCCCCCTGAATGCTCGCTTACTTTATAAAAAATACAGTCAGGCAATTAACATCACCTGACTGGAGCACATTATTTAACCTGAATTCGGGATAATGAATACTTGATGTTTCAGAAAAATCAATAAGTTAATGTGACACTTAAATCACAAAATAACGGTGTAATATTAAATTCTTACTCAATGTTTCATTTTTTCGATTATCAAGGCAAAACGTTTATGAATAGCTGGCTATTTATCGACGTTTTAACGCAGAGAATCGGAAAAAGGGGAATATTGAGCAAGTGTTGCTTATCCCGAGTTCAGGTTATTTAGAAAGCTCGGATAATATACCTGCAAATTTTGTAGCAATATCTTGTTCAGCCAAATGTTGATAATTTCTCACTACCCATTGTCCATTCACCATTACGTCTTGAACAGGATTCTTTTGGCTGGCGAAAATAAGACTATCCAAAAGATGTTGTTCTGAGCTGGCAAACAACCGGGTTTGCTGCTCATCAAGCACTAATAAATCAGCTTGTTTACCAATAGCTAGCTCACCCGTATTACTGTTAGTACTCTGCGCACCACCTTTTGCAACTTGTTGCCATAAATTTTGGCCCACCGAAGCTTGCTTTGCATCAGCTAAAATAGCTCTTTGTTGTTTAATTAATCGCTGGGTATATTCTAACCATCGTAATTCTTCAATAGGGTTTACAGAAATATGACTGTCTGAACCAATAGCTAAGGTTCCCTGCTCTAACAAAAACTCTGTCGTTGGAAAGATACCATCACCTAAATTTGCTTCTGTAGTAGGGCAAATACCGGCAATAGCCCCACTGGCAATAATACCTTGTCGTTCTTGCTCATTAATATGCGTTGCATGAATTAAGCACCAATGTGAATCAAGTGGTGCATTATTCAATAACCATTCAACCGGCCGCTGTCCATAATGCGCAAGACAATCATCAACTTCTTTTTGCTGCTCAGCAATATGAATATGTATTGGTGCTTTAGCATCTAAAGCTCTGACATGCGCAACCACCTCAGTGAGAGAGTCTTTGTCAACAGCACGTAATGAATGAGGTGCAATACCTATATTTGTGTTGCTATATTTTTTACTTAAATCAAAACAGTCACTCACTAATTGATTAAATTGCTCAGCAGAGTTTATAAATCGCTTCTGTCCGTCGGTAGGTAACATCTCGCCAAAACCACTGTGACGATACAACACAGGCAATAAAGTTAAACCAATACCACTTTGCTGTGCAGCTTTGAAGATTGCATGTGCCATCGTAGCTAATTCAACATAATTATCGCCGTTAATATCATGATGCAAATAATGAAACTCTGCGACACGGGTATAGCCCATTTTCAACATTTCAATATAAAGTTGACTGGCAATAACTTCCGCATTTTTATCGGTTAACTGACCAAGAAACTTATACATGATATTACGCCAGGTCCAAAAACTATCCTGACCTTCGCTACCCTGTTCACTGAAACCAGCAAATGCCCGTTGAAAAGCATGAGAGTGACAATTCACCATACCCGGTATAATTGTACCCACCATATGATCAACATTTTCGCTTTTACCTGCATTAACCGCAGTGATAATTCCATCATTGATCGTTAATGTTTGCTGCTTTGCCCAGCCATCGGCTAATAAAATTGACTCTGCATATATTTTCATCATCATTTTTCTCTTTACTATTTTGGTCTTTACTCGTTTGGTCTTTACTGCTTCACTCATTCGGTTCTTGTGCATATTTAACTAGACATTCAACTAAACTTTTTAATTTAATTTTAACTTCCCCTGCCTTTTCTGCATTAAATTGATCACTCGGCTCATTCATATAAGTGCGTTGCGATAACTCTAATTGCAAAGCATGAATTTTATTATCAGGGTCTCCATAAGCCCGGGTAATATAACCCCCTTTAAATCGTCCGTTAGTAATAGTACTGTAGGGTGAGAAATCTAAACTATTTACCGCTTCAATTAACGAATTTTCGCAACTTTGACCACCCGCAGTACCAAAATTAAAATCGGGTAATTGTCCTTCAAAAAAACGCGGTACATGAGACAAAATAGAATGAGCTTCCAGCAGCACCGCTTTACCAAACTTTTGCTGCATTGAGGCTAGTGTTTCTGCAATGGCCTGATGATAAGGTTGCCAATAATTTTTTACCCGTTGCTCAATTTCAATTTTATCCGGCAACATACCATCAAGATACAAGGGTGACAGATCAAACGCAGTAGTAGGACAAAGCTCTGTACTGTTCGCCCCGGGATATAAATTATCGCCTGCGGGATTACGATTTAAGTCAATCACATAACGGCTATATTTAGGAGAAATAAGATAAACACCCAACTCTTGTGCAAAATCGTATAGTTTATCCATATACCAATCGGTATCAGGCACCTTTACCGCCGTATCTGTCATGGTCTTTGTAATATATTCAGGAATAGCCTGACCATTGTGCGGCATGCTGATCAATAAAGGGACCTGACCTTTACTTAAAGAATAACTTGAATTCATCGGAATACCTCTTAATTGTATATCCAACTTTCGCACTAATTTACCATGCTTCTGCTATTTGCCCAAAGATTTATTAATACCGAATGATCTAGATTCAGTGAGGATAAATTTTCAAGAGCAAGCCTTTGATTGATTAGGGCATGGATGCCCGTAAGGTGAATATTGCAGGAGCAATTATCGAGCAACAGCTGGCTATTGTGATTGAAAGCAACGCAGCTATTGATAATTTGGCACTGACCATATAGGCTAAATTAGGGGTACAGTTCAACAATGTTTGCTGTTAATTTACATGAGTTCAAACCTATACAGGCTATGGACTGTATCAACTTAAACATGATAATAAACAAATATGAAGTGTTACCCGGTTTGATTGGTGCCGATAATTTAGACCATCTGAAGATGAGCACTTATTTAATACAATTGGACTAAAACCCCTCTTAAATCTATTTTATCGATTATAATGATTATATTTAATCATTTTATTAAATACACAAATGCGTTCAAACTACCTACAACTTGAAATGAACAACTGTTCAATAACCCCCACTGGAGTTAACTATGTTTGACAATAAAGAAGGCACAAAAATCCCGGCAGTTTCATTTGCCATAAGAAAAGATAACAATTGGACTTCACGCAATTGCGATGAAATTTTTGCCAATAAAACCGTTATTGTCTTTTCTTTACCCGGCGCGTTTACACCAACCTGTTCATCATCACACTTACCTCGATATAACGAGTTAGCCAGCACATTTGTTGCTAATGATGTTGATGAAATCCTTTGTATTTCAGTTAACGATACCTTTGTCATGAATGCCTGGGCTAAAGACCAAAATGCTGACAATATCAGCTTTATTCCTGACGGCAATGGTGACTTCACCGAAGCTATGGGCTTGTTAGTCGATAAAAAAGACATAGGCTTTGGTAAAAGAAGTTGGAGATATTCCATGTTAGTTAAAAATGGCATAATCGAAAAAATGTTTATCGAGCCTGATTTACCCGGCGACCCATTTGAAGTTTCAGATGCTGATACCATGCTGAAATATATTAATCCTGAAGCTGTGCAGTCTTCTGCTATCACAGTTTTTAGCAAACCAGGCTGTCCATTTTGTGCAACAGCAAAAAAAGAACTGAAAGCAAAAGGCTTAAAATTTGAAGAATTAGTATTGGGTGAAGATATCAATATCACAACGTTACGTGCGGTTGCCCATTCCGATACCGTTCCTCAAATATTCATTGACGGTAAACACATCGGCGGTAGTGAAGATTTATCTGAATATTTAAGCAATCAATAATTAAGCTGATCAAAAACATTAAAATCAGCGATTAAACAAAGTAATGGATGACGAAAAAGACAGCTATTTTTTCGCATCCACTTTTCTTGCCATTTCTTTCCCACAAAAGAGAATTAGAAGTATCGTCTATCGAACATGTTATACTGACGTCATACCAATAATTAGCGATCAATAAATGAACACCCAACCATTTAACCCTTTGCATGGCCTTACCTTAAAAACAATAGTGACAGAATTAGTTGAACATTTCGGTTTTGAATCTTTGGGCAAACAAATTAATATTCGTTGCTTCACTCAAGATCCAAGTATTCAATCAAGTTTGAAATTTTTGAGAAAAACCCCTTGGGCACGCGAGAAAGTAGAAGCTTTATACATAAAAAATCAGCACAAATTTCCACTGAGCGAATAACTTTTCGGGCACCAATCAAACCGGGTAACAGTTCATATTTGTGTATTATCATGTTTAAGTTGATACAGTCCAGAGCTTGTATAGGTTTGAACTCATGTAAATTAACAGAAAACATTGTTGAACTGTAACCCTAATTTAGCCTATGTGGTCAGTGCCACTTTTCGTAATATTACCAAAAACAGCCTGCATTTATAGATCCCAAGGTTAAATAAGCGGTTACTTATACCCAAACTATCTGGGATTATACCCAAGCAACTTGAATATATAGTTTTATGACCTGTTTTTTCGTAATTAAAACTAGTAAAGCAAGTAAAAATCTATAATCATTAGGGCAGTCTTACCCACATTAAATATTAAAGAATATCCATGACAACAATTAATCAATACATTCTTACCTGGCAGTGCCCTGATACTTCCGGTGTTCTAGCAACCGTTTCACAAAGCTTATTCGAACATGGCGCTTTTATTACTGAAACATCACAATACAGCGATCCTTATACTGAAACATTTTTCTCTCGTATCGCTTTTGACGATCGCAACTTAAACGTATCCATTGAAGAATTTACTTATGCTCTGGAGCTTTTATCAGACCCACTTAATATTGATTATCAATTACGTAAACAAGATGATTTCCCTAACATTGTTATTGCAGTGTCGAAAGATGACCATTGTTTAGTTTCATTATTAACCAAATGGAAATCAGGCGTACTACCAATTAACATTGTGGCGGTATTATCAAACCATCCTGATTGTCAGGCATTGGTTGAATGGCATAATATTCCATATCACTACTTGCCCGTAACTAAAGAAACTAAACAAAGTCAAGAAGCTCAAATACTTTCAATAATCAAAGAAAATGATGCTGATTTATTAGTGCTTGCCCGATATATGCAAATATTATCCAACGATTTATGCCGTGAAATATCAGGTAAGGCAATTAACATCCATCATTCATTTTTACCTAGCTTTAAAGGGGCAAAACCTTACCATCAAGCACACGCCCGCGGAATTAAAGTTATTGGCGCTACCGCACATTACGTTACCGCAGACCTTGATGAAGGACCAATAATTGTGCAGGAAGTAAAGCCTATTAATCACACATACACCATTGAGGATATGGTACACCTAGGTCATGATCTAGAAGCTACTGCACTTTGTCATGCAGTAAAAAAACACGCTGAACAAAGAGTTTGTTTAAACGGGGATAAAACGGTGATTCTGGCATAATCGTTATTTGACATCACACCAATTGCACTAAATAAATGAGTATTTTCCATCCGATTAGCGTTTGAAATTGAGAGCACATCAAGATGTAAATATTTATTTACACCTGTAGTGAATTGGTTACGTTGAAAATTTTAGTAAATATGCTGAAAATTGGAAGATAAAGACGCTTTATGCGTAAAATTACTCAAAGTGCCAATAACACCAGCAGGATATTATGATCAATGTACAAAAAATTCACCATGTAGCTTATCGATGTAAAGACGCAAAAGAAACCACTCAGTGGTATAAAGATATGTTAAACATGGATTTAGTATTAGCAATCGCTGAGAATGAAGTTCCTTCAACTAAAGCGCCGGATCCCTATATGCATATTTTTCTTGATGCTGGCATGGGCAATGTTTTGGCCTTTTTTGAATTGCCTAACTCTCCGGAAATGGGTCGTGATGAACAGACACCAGCTTGGGTACAGCACATAGCATTTCAAGTTGAAAGTGTTGATGAACTGGTTGCAGCTAAAGCCTCTTTACAAGATAAAGGTCTTAATATTTTAGGACCCGTAAATCATGGTGTATTTAAATCGATATATTTCTTTGATCCAAATGGACATCGTTTAGAATTAGCCGCTAATACTGGCACCACTGAACAGTTTGCACAGCTCAATGAAGTAGCTCAAGCCATGATTGATGAGTGGGCGGTTACAAAAAGAGCCCCTCAGCATGCTGCTTGGTTACATGAACAAGAATAAGCAATATCAATTTGGGATCTAATAACCATCACGCTAGATCCCTACCACCTTCCTTTTTTACTTTTATTTTCAAAATTCCCGTAAATAAACAGAAAATTTCAGTTTAACCCTACCCATCGCATTAATTAATCGATCAATACTTAATGAGGGTAAATAACCACTGAGGTTAAATAACCAATGGGGGTAAATATTCAATGAGGGTAAATAGCCAATAGCACAGTTTTTTTATTCCAGACAAAACCTAAGCACTAATTTACAAATAATCATCGACAAATAATAATCTAAAAATAAGCACAAACAATAAAACGAAAGGTTTCGTATAAAAGTACGTGGTTTTTCGTATAAAACCACAGAGAAAAACGTGTGAGACTTTTGCCATTAAACACGTAAGACATTCGCCATTAAATTTTGAGATATAACTTTTTTTCATCTTTTGTTACAATTTTTAACCCATAAAAACAAAGACTTGAAATAAAAACAATTTACTTAGACGAAAAAAAACTTATTTATAACTTGCTGCTTCAAATAACTTAAGTAAAGTATTACCCAGTTACAGAGCAACACAAGAATAAAAAGTAACAACAAATAACAAAAGGGATATTCACCGTATGGAAAGCGGCTTAACATTCAACTTTTAATAATGTTATTAATGCAGATTGAATGTATAAATTTCAGATAAGGATGATTAACTAAGCATCAGGACGATGATTAAAATAGTAGTCCACTGGACTTTAGGGATAGCCCATAAGGTGTCATGAAGACCGATAAAAACAAATAAAGTATGGAAACATAAATAAAAATAACAGGAGTCGTTCGTATATTACATGGAAGTGTTTAAAGGTTTGGAAAACCACTGATAAAATCGGAACCGTTATGTTTGCAGAGAAATGCTGCAAAAATATTCTCCAAAAGCGATGACAATGTCATCGCTTTTTTCTTTTTTAACTAACCATATCCTTTATAATGTCGTAAAATGGCAATATTATTAGTAATAAATGATATTCCTTATGTCTCGAACGAAAAAATCAAGAAAACCTGGTGTTGGCTCTAGCGGCGCTATTAAAATAGATAAAACTAAATTAGATAAAACTAAGTTAGCAACTCCTAAAGATAAAAAACCTAAAAAGAAATCGGGTAAACAATCTGGTAATCGTCAAAAAGAAGCAATACAAAGCACTCAATCTAGTCAGGGGGTGAATATCAATAAAGACCCCCGTTTAGGCAATAAATCACCTATTAATTTAGGCTCGCCTGTTTCAAACAAAACAGTTCCACAAAATGTAGCCAAACAAAAGAAAGCAAAACAATCTCCAATAGCCGCAATTAGAACTATTGAACCAGATGATTCATTAGAGCAAGAATTAACTAGCATTGAACAAGATGAACGCCTCCAACTTATTTTAACCAAGCAAGAAGACGACATAACATTGTCAGAAGAAGAGGTTAAATATTTTAATAACTTAATGGAACGTCATCAAGAAATTCGAGCTAAATTAGGCTGGGAAGACGATGATGAAACATTAACATCACAAAGCAGCAGCTCTGAAGAAGAACTATGGGATAAATTTGATAACGGCAACTTGTCAGATTACGAATAAGGTTTATCGCTATGTTAAATGTTTGGCTGATCGCTATTCTTGTTGGCATCATAATTATTTCTAGTTTAGCTTTTTATGCCGGCAAATTATTAATGCAACTCAAACAACAAAAACAAGCTCAACAACAAACGGAACAAGCCCATCAGTCTGCACTGAAAATGCATGATAAAAAAGTACTCGATAGCGTTGTTATAATTGCCCGTGCTATGAAAGAAGAACAATGCGATGTTTCAGAAGGATGCTGGCGTTTAAGTGTATTGTTAAATTCTTTAAAGACGAGTAAACAGCTAGAACAAGAATTTCCTGCTATATTTGGGTTATACGGTAAAATTAAACATCTATCTATTGCGGGCAAGCGTAAAGAGCTGGTTAAAAAGCAACGTATGCAACAAGATTTAGAACGCATTAAGCTGGAAGCCGAATATAGTTCCCAGGTAAGAAAAGATATTGATTTACTTCATCAATATGCTGTTGAACGGATCAGTGTGTTAACAAGTTGAACGGTTAACTGAATTTCCACCTCAGTTAACCGAAGTTTCAACCAAAAACTCATGCTCACCAACAGCATTATAAATTAAGTTTTTATTCCTATACCAGACAACTTAGAAATACCGGTTCAAAACATTTCTAAGTTGTCTGGTGTATAAATAAGTGGACACTTATTATGACTGAGCAACTTAAAACTACATTTACTCAACGTATTATTAAACTTCAACAACGTGTTACCTCTATTCACCAAGATTTTGCCAGTGGCAGAAATGCCGATTGGGCAGAGCAAGCAGGTGAAAGAGAAAATGATGAAGTACTTAACGCTTTAGAATCAGAAGCAAAAAATGAGATCCATCAATTATCGAATGCAATCTCCCGTATCGACGATGGTAATTATGGTTTTTGTTCAAATTGCGGTGAAAAAATTGCTGAACAAAGGCTAGCGGTACAACCTGCTGCATTAAAATGTATTCAATGCGCCAATTAATCCCCACTGAGATATTTAATTGAACGGTTAATCTTTATTAGTTAACCTTTATTAGATATCCTTTATTAGATAATTAAATGTGTTAATCAATTAAGCCTAAACTAAATCGATGAGTAGCACTGAAAAAAACCAACTCAGTCCCCTGCTCACCTTTTTGCTCTTTCGCCAAATCAACCCATTGGTAAAAAACGTTTCTGTGCACCTTTGCCAATAAATTGCGTCGAACAGTAACATACAAACTTCCGTCTTCAGAAATTGTTAAAGGGTGCTCAGCATCTAATATAAACTCATCATCAACATTAGTACTTACCATCATGCTCGTTTGCTGCTCATCCACCCAATGCCATTGCGTTAAAACAAAAGGAACTTCATCTACAGTGATCTTAACCTTTTCAACAGGCGTAACTAAAAAATATTCATCCGCCTCTTTTTTCAACACTGATGCAAACAACCTTACCAAAGGTTGCCGCTTGAAAATTGAACCCCCATAAAGCCATTGACCATCAACTTTAATTTGAATATCAATTTCCCCACAGTATGGAGGATCCCATAACTCCACTGGTGGAATTTTATTTTTATGCCCAGCGATCTGAGCCGAAATATTCTCTAATGACATAGTAAAAACCCAATAAATAGCCAGTTCAGCATGAATGTTAAAAAAAAAAGCATTATTTAGTAAAATCAGCTTGTCATTGTACTATAAAGTGATTTAGAATCCGCGCACTGTTTAAGATTACTTCGAAACAGTGCGATATAATTAAGTACACCTCAGTGGTGGCTATAGCTCAGTTGGTAGAGCCCCGGATTGTGATTCCGGTTGTCGAGGGTTCAAATCCCTTTAGCCACCCCATTTCTTCCCCTTTTAAAATCAACACCTCAAGACAGTTTGAGACTATACCCACAATCGTATTATGATCGCTCCTGTGCATATTCTGTGAGTACCTGAAGCTAAATTAAGACAATTTAATACGCTTATATCTAACACATTACTCATATCCCCAACATTGACTTTAACAGATTAATTTTGGCTAGTGAGGTAATTTACGGTCTACGTCCTGGACTTATCCACGTTTTTTAAAAAATAATATTAAATAACTTAAGGGCAAGTACGTTCGCAAAAGAGTAATAAAACAGATTGGAAGCTAAGACCACTTTAGAGACAACAACACATTTAACTATTGCTGGATATTGCCATAAAAATAACATTCCAACGGCTAGTTTTAATAACGCTAAAGTTAAGTTTCTTGATAAAAAAGCTGACAATAAATCATCATTTATTCAAGCAACGTTCACACAACAGACTGAACTAACACCACAGAGATTAATAAAACTGAACAGGTGATATTGTCACCCGCAGAGTCGATCAAATTAATCACTTCTCATGCAAAAGTGGAATTGCCAAGCGATTGTAGTAGTGACTTCATCCTCGTGCTTTTAAAAGGTTTACGCACATGAAAATGTTTGTAGAGCCAGACCAAGTTTTTTTATATCGTGATTTTGTTGACTTTAGAAAGTCCATCAACGGGTTAACTGAAATTGTTGAACTAGAGCTTTGTCGTGATGCTTACAGTACAACGGTTAATTTCAGAAATTAAAACCAAGGAATTTCATCAAGCGGTATTAGATCTTTCAGGGTATAAACCTGTTTGTTGCGGAAATATTGTTGATTTAGAATATAGGTTACCTTGGTAACTAAGGCTCGCTATACAGTGTCAGTTAAAACATCGGCTATTATGGTAACGTCTTTATACTGTTGGCATTGGGTTGAATTGTTACTTAGTGCCAGAACGAAAAGGTAGTATTTTGATCAATTTTGATTTTAAATCGCGTAGCGATGGAAAATTTTTTTT
>JABSOJ010000678.1 GCA_013216005.1 Alteromonadaceae bacterium
ACCAGAAGTTGAATGAATGGTTAATTTAATCAAACAAGCAGAGAACTATATTCCTAAAGAACGTTTATGGGTGAATCCTGATTGTGGTTTGAAAACCAGAGGTTGGCAAGAAACTCAGCTAGCACTACAAAATATGGTGTTAGCAGCTAAACAGTTACGTGAGGTATAAGTTCGATACTGAAATAAAAAAGCCCTGAATTAATTGATAATTCAGGGCTTAATGGTTATTAACTTATATTGGCTAAATCAGTACAGATTTAGTGTTAGCTTAATCATCAAAGCTAAATTCAATATACGCTCTACCATGTTCAGAGCGTAAAGGAATGATAACTACAGGTCCCTTAGCTTTATGATGAATTGTATGACTTTTGCCAGAAACTACCATAGGGGTAGCCATATTAAATTCAATGCCTTTTTCGCTTAGCATGCGTTTTGCGCCGCCGGTAACCATATTGGTTATCTCGCCAATTAAATCAGTAATTTCTTCATTAATTGAATCGGGAGCTTCCCCAACCATACCTTTCATTGTTGCAAGCGCTAAACCAGTATCAAAAGTAATAGATAATGACCCTTTTGCCTGTTCGCTTATCATGCCAATTAAACCTGATACATCACCTTTTGCAACATCAGATTTTTTCAAACTTGGCTTTTCTGGAGTTAACGTCAAGTGTGCCATAGTTGACATAACATTTAACAGCGATGTTAAAAACGGGTTTATAAACTCTACATTCATGAAAGTTTTGAGCCTTATCTATATACTAGTATCCTAATTCTGCATGCTTATTCAGCAAATGTAAATCAGTCTAGCTTAATTTTTGTCAGCAATTTCAACAATTCGATTAGAATCAGTGAAAGTTAGACTGCCTGAAATGGTGTTATCTTGATAATTTACGATATTAATTTGTTTAGCATAAGTATTGATGAGTAAATCATTTTTTACCACTAAACCCGTTAATATACTTTGTTTTTCTACTTCCTGATAAATTATCACTTTACCCTTATTGATTTCCAGACCGACCCAATTTAAAGCAATTGGTTGATTTTTTTGCGACAGTTGAAAGTGCTGCTCAAGGTATTCACGAATAATTAATTCATATTTTGGATGAGCAGGTGAAAAGGTTATTTGCCTGATTTCTGCGATGGCATTGTCAATGTCATGAGCGGTAAATTGATGAATAACCTCAATGTGCTGATTATTTGGATTGATTGAAAGTTCAGTCAATCCAAAAAAGTAGGTGTGACTAGCAGCTGGAGCTGCTAGTCCCAATAACGATATGTTAAATAACCATTGTAACAATGATTTAAACATTATTTATCGTTATCCTTTTTTTCTTCTTTTTTGTCTTCGTCATCATCAGATTTTATCTCTTTATTATAATCACGCATCATATCTTTCTTTTTACGTTTATATAAATCAAAGCGTGATTTAATCGGACGAGCTGGCCAGTAGTTATTATTAACATCTACATCAGCCGTTTCCCACTTAGGATCAATAGCAATAGCGGTAATTTCTTTATCGCGAACTAATAACTTAGAAACTTTCTTAGCGTTTCTACGCCAAATTTCTGCAGGGATACGAATATGCTGAATTGTGCCATCAGCATAAGTTACGTCTAATAAAATAGGCATAACCAGACCACCTTTGTTTACAAAGTCAATGATATAAAAGTTACTTTCATTCACTAGTAAATCTTTTTGCCACTGTTCAAGTTTTTTATGTTTTTTGTTATATTTATTTCTAGCCGCATTTGTTGCTGTGAATTTATCATGTTCGTTGTAAAAATCTAATAATTCAGGCTTATCTTGTGTACGAACCCATTGGCCTTTATTAAGGATATCACTGATAAATTCTGGTTTTTCGTTATCAAGAGCACGTTCCCATGCTTCTTCGGTGTCAGGATTTTGGCTGTCAGGGCGATATAAATGAATGTTACCCAGTTCAATATCTACGTGATCTGTTGTGTAGAACCAACCACGGAAAAACCAATCTAAATCTACACCTGAAGCATCTTCCATTGTACGGAAAAAGTCTGCTGGTGTTGGACGTTTGAATTTCCAGCGT
>JABSOJ010000679.1 GCA_013216005.1 Alteromonadaceae bacterium
GTAACGCAAAGCTAGATAAGCAGCAAATATTGGCTGCTGCATATGGGGGACAACAGCATTATGGAACATAGCCTAAAATACATAGGAAACATTACTAATGGAACTTACTACTGCATATCTCGAAATATGGGATAAATTTACTTCGTCATTAAAAGATTATAACGAGGAAGTGAAAAATAGTATTGATAAAAACGAAATTATTAATATGCATAGCTTATTAAAAGAAATGTCATATGTTCCTTACGATAAGTTACATCTATTGGCGGATAACATAGGGGCTGCAACAGGGTTGTTCTTTGAGCATAATGTTCAAACATATTTAGTAGCGTCAGTAAAATCAAAATTCCAAAACTCTGAAGTAAAGGTTAGTTATAACAAGTTCTATAGGCATAAAGAATTAGGGCTGCCACGAGATCCCGATATTGTTTTTAAACTGGGAAGTAAAGAGGTTGTTGTTGAGCTTAAAGTCGCTCCAAAGAAACGTGATTTTGAATATATGGAAAGCTTACATAGTAAATATGAGGCAAGAAGCATTGCCTATTATTTTATAGGTAATTATCTGAGTGTAAACAAAGAATATGCTACCCACATAGCCAATTTAGGGTGGGCGTGTATTTTTAATACAAGTACTAAAAACTCTAATATTTTGCAAATATTTCCAACATTTGATGAATTGGTAAACAAAATAGTTAAACATTTAAAATTGGACTAACAGATTCGTCAAGCCGCGCTCAGTTCCCTTGCTGGACCTCGCTACGTCTGCCAGTTTACAAAAGCATTGAGCTTGTAGAAATCTCGGATTTGAAATTCAAGAGGGCATTTTAATCGTGGACAGACTCGTTAAATTGTTTCGTCCTGCAAATTTTGCCTCAGGTTTCGAGTAGTAACTTGATTTAAGAAGTAATTTAAAAAATTATTTAGAGTGCTTTTTATAAATTTAAACTTTTCTGCGAACTCATTGGTAAAGACTATTAAGGATAGATAATTGATAGAAGTAGATAGTGATAAACTTTGGGAAAAGCTAACGAAGCTTTCCTTAAAAACTAAGTGCAAAAAAGCTGCGGTAGCTTATGTTTCAGACGATGTTTTCATCTCTTTTGATAAAGGAGATGTATTAGTTGTCGATGCTTCAGAGGAGTCTATATCATTTGGACGGACATCTGCCAAAATTTTAAGTGATGCTTTTAATAAAGGAGCAGCCATTTATTCATGTGATACTTTGCATGGAAAAACAATAGTGTTTGATCAACACGCTTATATAGGCTCGGCAAATATTTCTACAAACTCTAAAGAAAATCTAAATGAAGTTGGTATTATTTCTGACCATCCAGATGTGATGTCTGGCGCAATCAAATTTATTGATGGACTTAAATCACAATCATTGAAGGTCGATAGAAAATATATTGAAAAAATCCTCAAAATTAAAGTTAAAAAAACTATTCCATCAAGGAAAAAGAAAAGAAAAATTGAAATTGGTAAATCGAGTACTTGGCTTATAAGTGTAAGAAATGATGCAGAGTACCCAGGAAATAAAAGTGCTGTAGATGATGATAGTAGAAGAATAGCTGCTGCTGAAAATGAAAGTGCTGCTTGGTTTTGGATGAAAAACAGTTATAAATATTCCGATAAGATTAAAAGCGGTGATTCGGTTGTAATCATAGAAAGGGAAGAAACTAAAGCGACAAGCCCTGAATATGCATACCGGCATTTTGCTATACAAGAAATTACTGACGACACAGTTTCAAAAACAAAGGCTTATCATTATGCCTCTTCAAATGAGCATCGTATTGAGTGGTCCAAGTTTACTGATCTTGCAGAGCAGACTGGAATATCAAGACTGGGCTCTGGCTTAAATACACTTAGAAAACTTACCAAAAAGCAATCGAGCTTATTGTTCGAGTTATGGAGTTTCGAACAAAAATCAAAACACTAAAGATCAGTAACTAACCATCGATAAATATTTCATGTAAGGCAGCAACAAAGATGCCTGCTAACCGGGTGCAAAAATGTCATAGAAAAATCCTTTCAACGGATGAAATAATCGCGTCAGCTCCATTATTT
>JABSOJ010000680.1 GCA_013216005.1 Alteromonadaceae bacterium
TACATTAACACCAAATTAACTTTCTATCTCGTTTGGGATAGAAAGTGAATTACAACTTGCGTCGCTTTTACCACAAACCTGACATTAAGCATTATTCGCGTTTAGTGAGTTTGGATTAGAGTATGTATTGATAACGATCAAAACAGCTGAGAGGTTACACATCCACCTGATTTTATTTAATTACTGTTCCCAATGTTCTATAGTGTATAATCCACACTCAGTAACTAACTTAAGTAATTGGTTTAACTTATCAAAATTTTTGTAATAGATAATGTTGGTGTAGCCGTAACTTTCTGTGTAAATGCACTCATACTCAGGTAGCGCTATTTGAAATATTTCTGAGTGTTGATTGCAACAATAATTAATAAGTAAGTTAAAGTACCGCCGGCATAGCCGGAGGCTTATTGTAAGACGCCCTAAAAGGGCTAAAGTAAGCGCCCGAGGCGCAGAAAATTTTAAACTTTATGCGATCAATTTCGATATACATATTTTCTTGATTTCGTCTATATCGCTTTATGATCTTGCCCAACGGATTAATACAAAAGAATCTCTGCTCCAAGGAACTTGCATACAAACTCATAGGTTATTCCCTTGACTCGTTCACTTGAATTAAAAAAAACATCTATACCACGGTATAGGTAAAACCTTCACGAGTCGCCCCGGCATAGCCGGGGGTTTACCTTTACTGAACAATTAGAATCATAAAACTCTTTGAATGCTACCTTATCCCTATTTTTTCCTTTAAATCTGTAAGTGTAAACCTTTGTACTACTGACTAATTTTTCATTGAACACAAAAGCTAAAACACAAAAAATTGAAGATCCCAATAATACGCTTAGCTAAGTGGCATAGTTAATTACACTTTTAGCTACCAATCTTTTGAAAGTTTCAACTGAAAAAAGTAGTGTAACAACAACATTTATAGAATTTAGAATGAGTTAACTAAATTCTAAACCCATCAATTAATTTGACAACAGATCCTAAATATTTGATATTACTTACGTCAAGAATTTTCTTGACGGGTTTCCTTTAGGGCACCCATATTACGGCATAACAAATATCACTAAAGTTTTACCGTTTATATTTATTAATAATTGGTCATAATATGATTGCTTTTCAACTTTATAAAAAAAAATTAACGACAAGAAAACTGTGTTTTATTTTCATATTATGCTTATTGTCTTTATTGAATACTCCTGTTTATAGTGAAAATTTATATTCGTCTATAAAACGCTTTTCAGTAAAAGATGGTCTTCCGGATAATACAATATACTCTATGGCACAAGACAAAACAGGTTTTCTTTGGTTAGGAACTCCATCAGGGTTAGTGAGATACGATGGGCATGAATTCAGGCGTTATTCTAATGATGTTAACAGTACCTATCCACTGGTTTTTTACGGTGCTGGTGAATTATTTATTGATAGCCACAACCGTTTTTGGCTTAGCTCCTGGAAGGAAGGCTTAGCAATTTATAGCAAAGAAATGAAATTATTGAAAAAATTTCAAATGAACGGCTTAAAAAATCTCACTCCCGATTCGACAATTATGTCCAATAAAATTTCGGTAATTTTTGAAGACAGTGATGGTGATATATGGATTGGGTCAAGGAATAATGGTTTTGCTTTATTTAACCCTGAAACCAAGTCATTTAAAAACTACTCATTTAATGGTCCAAAATCGGATAATAGCAGTATTAAAAGGATATGGAGCATCGTTGAAACACAACCAGGAACACTCTGGTTTGGAGCCGTTTCTGGTCTGTATAAATTTGATAAAAAAACCGAATCCTTAACACGCTATTATCACGATCCATCAAACCCTACCTCATTAAACCATTCATTAATAAGAACGCTGCATGTCGTTAAAAATAGTGATAAAACGAAGATTTTATGGGTTGGCACGGAAAAAGGACTGGGTATATTCGATCCTATATCAGAAAAGTTTCAAGCGATAAACCCCAAAAATGCTCCTATCAACCAGACTACAACCAAGATTATTCAGGATTCACACAATCACCTGTGGATTGGTACTAAAATTGGTCTTTATAAATATGA
>JABSOJ010000681.1 GCA_013216005.1 Alteromonadaceae bacterium
GGAGGATTAATACCCCGCTTTCACGAAGTGAAAGGCGAGCCTTAGCGAGACAGCTTGCTGCGGGGATTTTTAATTTACATGACTATGCACTTTACTCAGGTTAGGCTATAAGTCTCCTGAATTTAAGTGATTCCGACTAATTTCATAGGTTATGGCTAAAATTGAAGCTAAACAAAGAAGTAGGTGTGGTTAGCCAACGGCGTAATCCCTCACATTGCAACTATCTTTCCTTTAAGTGTCAGGAATAAAGTTATTTTGATGGGTTACGCTTTCAGCTAACCCATCCTACGCAATAAAATTTCTATTTTGCAAAAGTTGACGCTGCTTTTATCTAACAAGTACAATAAAAACAAACTGTTACAGTCAGTAAAGTTAACTGCGACACTGTCAATTCTTTTGATTATGTTGATGAAGAAACTACAATGACGTTTCATGGCACAAAATTCTTTTATATTAAAGATGGAAAAATCAAGGAATACCAGGAATACAGAATGCCTTCATCAAAAAAAATGAAATAATATAAATCGTGTTATTGATTGATAATCTACTGCGTTAGTGTTTAATTCTTGGTGGTTTTTTTCATTAAGGGTAACCCCTACAATCAGGGGGAATTCGCATAGGTTATCAATTAAAAGCCAATCGTAATATTGCTATCTAGAATCTATCTCTGAGCAAATTAAGCCAATTTGTCTAAGTCTAATTTGATAAGTTTACTTTCAGAGTTTAATTTTGGGTAGCTAGCGTGTTTTATATTCTCCTATTGATTGTTGAAACCTACATTCCGCACATTTAAGGTATTGATTTAAATGGACTTTAAAAGTCATAAAATGTAGCCATGTATTTGTGTGTTTTATAATCAATTGATAAATATAAGTTTATTTAAAATTGCCATTATTGGTCAATTTTCGAACTTTATATAAAAATCCGCTTAACTACATGTTATTAAGGTTATTTTTAATTATTTATTTTTTATAAAATTGTACGGAATGTAGGTTGAAATATTAAGTTCATTAAAAAATCATTATCATGAGGTTATGTCAGCACAAATGCCAACATAGTCTATTAATCAGCTCTAATTAATTCCACGTTAGATATCTTTTTCAATTAACTAACTTACAGACAACGACAATGTGTTCATATGCATAAATAGACTATTTTATAGCCAATTAGAATTGTGATTTTTATTATATTAATAGTACGATTGAATTCGTAGTAAGTAGTCAGTTTTTTTTGAGGAAGAAAGGATTTTTATGAATTGTTTGTTGATGGGAATTAATGGAACTCACAGATGTATTTATTGAAAAATGATAACAGAAAAAGAATCGCTACTATCATAGTGTCGGTGTTAAGTGCTATCGGTATTGTTGCGTTGACGTTATGGGCTGTATTTGATGTTTTTATTATACAGTCTGAATCGATGGAGCCGACGCTTGTCTCAGGCGATATTGTTTTATGTGCAAAATATTTAAACATAGAGCGGGGCGATATTGTGTTTTTCACACACCCAAAATACAGTAATGTTGGAGTCAAACGTGTTGTAGGTACACCAGATGATGAGATCGCTTATGTAAATAAAAAATTGATGATAAACGGCGTATTGAGCAAGAAAGAAGCTTTTGGGGATTTACCTAGTAATAATCCCAATGATTTATTATTTCTGGAAGGTATTTTTGATACAGAGTTTTATATTTATGAATCTTATTTTAATACTAATCCTGACATCCGATTGAAAACAGGTGACGATTATTTTCTTATGGGGGATAACAGAGATAATTCTGTAGATAGTCGTCACTTAGGGTTGATTCCGAGTAAGTCCATTATTTGTAAAGGATGGCTGATACTTGGTAGCGAAAATGCTGAAAAAATCACTTTAAAAAGGGTAGGGAAAATATAGTAATGCAATTTAACGTACTGCAGAGCATTAAAAGTTATTTTTTTGTTTGAACAGGAAATATTTTAGGGCGTTTTGGCTTTATTTCTGACATTCCGCACCTAATAAAATATATATGTTTTTTATACAGTTTTAGTTTGAAAAATATACGATGCGTAATTAT
>JABSOJ010000682.1 GCA_013216005.1 Alteromonadaceae bacterium
ACCTTGAAAATAAACATAAACTGAGTCTAACTGAAGTGTACATAAAATAGACGACCCACGCAAATACTGGTAGAGCCGATATATTTTCAATTAATGAGCCATTGAGTAGCTGATCGTTTTGCATCACAGTAGCGCAAACCGTTCTAAAATTTCGCATTCCAAGCGTTTTGATAGATTTACCATCAAGTAAATAATCACCTTCATCGTTCTGAATTAATCCAGTCATCAATTTAAGCAGTGTCGATTTACCTAAGCCAGATTGACCGATAATAACAACAGACTCTCCAGCTTCTATTTGAAAACTAATTCCCTGAAATAACCAAGGTGATGATGGACTATATCGAAAGTGCAAATTACGCACTTCTATTTGACCCTTAATATTTTCTTTAATCAGGGAAACATTGCCTTCATCACTCTCTTGCTTTTGTAAGACAATATCAGACATTCTTCGTAAATAAGTTGAGGCTAATCTGAAACGGAACAGTTGATCTACAAGCGTTTGAGTACTGTTGGCAAACTGTTGACGATAGGCCAAAAACGCAATGAACATCCCTAAAGTAAATGTTTTATCAATAATCAATAATGCACCAACAAAAATAACCAACAAATACTCTAATTTACCAATCAATTCTTGAGAAGTTTGAGCAATAACATTAATTTTTTCTCGTTTTATATTTTCATTAGTTGTATCAGCAAATAAATTTAACCAAGAAGATAACCGGGCACTTTCTTTGACATAACACTTAATTGGCATTATCGCTCTTATGGTTTCAAGAAAATGGCTATTCTCTCTTGCTTGTTTGGAGAGTGCTTGTTCTAAATATTTATTTTCTTTATTAGTTAAACTATAACGAATAATAAAAATGGGCACCAATCAAACCGGGTAACAGTTCATATTTGTGTATTATCATGTTTAAGTTGATACAGTCCATAGCCTGTGTAGGTTTGAACTCATGTAAATTAACATAAAACATTGTTGAACTGTAACCCTAATTTAGCCTATATGGTCAGTGCCTAAACTTCATTTCTAAATAACTCCTTATCTTTTTTATTTTAGGTATAACGGCTACCATCGAAATTTTATTTACAATGAGATACGAAACAACCCACAAGTAAAATCACCCAAGTACTTGATTGATAAAATTACCGCTCTACTTTCAAATAACCCTTATGAATAGTGTAATGAGTCCAGCCTTCATTACACGATGTTACGGAGTCATAATCCATTAAAACGACGACATTTTTTTGTGTTGAAAAAGCGGTAAGTATCATTGAAATCGCTGTTTTATCTGTAAACTTAATATAACGTCCGGTATTTTCCAGCATTATAGATATATCTTCTAATCCAGACCATTTCACCACTTCTAAAATTCTTCCACTGCAAGTCATACTCGCATTTACACTCATCGTTGTTAATAGAGCAAACCCAATAATAATTATTTTGATAACGTTCATTATCATTTACCTTATACTTTACAAATACATGACCTTGATCTTTGCTTTTAAGCGCAAAAGATTTAGTTTGACCTACGTTACCTGCGGCTACAGCAGCCCACGTACGCTAAAACCTCTAATAAAACATCATCAATCTAATCAATTTACCGATTTCCACAGCAAAACAATAAGCAACTGAATCGACGGAACAACAACTAGCATTCAACCGTTAGCATTCCGAACCTGCTAAGCGTGTTAATAACTTCAAGTGAATCCCTCAATAGCCTAGTAATTTAACATACTGATCAGTTTGAATTTACTGCAAAAGACCGAACTTTACACCAAAAAGTACCTTCTCCACGATCTACATAAACAACAGTCACTTTTTTTCCTGACATTAAAGCGGCTAACGCCGTTGAGTAAACGGTTTGATTTTTAGTCCACAATTCGCAAGTTTCATTGGGATTTACAGGATTAGGGCCAACTCGCAGATTACCATTTAAATGAATCCACACATTGACTGAATTATCTGATGTTTCGTAGGAAGTGTCACAGCAATAGTTTTATTGTACACTATTTAGTACAACGGTCTTCCATTTATCAATCCAATCATTTGTA
>JABSOJ010000683.1 GCA_013216005.1 Alteromonadaceae bacterium
ATTAACTGCAACACTGTCAATTTCAACTATGTTTTGTTGGTATTTTCAAATTACCTGAGCAGACTACAGAGGCAAGTTTTATTATGTTGGAAAATTGACTGATACAAACAAGCTGCATTTCTCCTGCACAATAATACAAAGGTTATTAAATTCAGTAAAAAGACGACTAAACAACGAAATTAGCAGCAAAGTCGAAGATTTTATAGAGGGTAGCCTAATAAACTAGTGTATTATACGCAGGTGGTCTTTGCGCAGTATAGAGATTTTTTATGGAAACGATTAAACCGAATAAACAACCTTTCATTCACGGTGAAGTTGCTCTGGTTGGAAGTGGTCCTGGTGATCCGGAACTTTTAACCATTCAAGCTTACCGTTTTATCAAACAAGCTGAAGTTGTTATTTATGATCGTCTGGTCAGTGAAGCCATAATGGATCTGATCCCAGAACATTGTGAGCGGGTTTATGTTGGTAAAAAACAAGCAGAGCACAGAGTGCCGCAAGAAGGTATTAATCAATTACTGGTAGACTACGCTCATTCAGGCAAAAAAGTAGTAAGGTTAAAGGGTGGCGATCCTTTTGTATTTGGTCGTGGCGGCGAAGAGGCTCAATTTCTTTTAGCCAATAACATTGCTTGTCATATCGTTCCGGGAATGACCGCTGCTTCGGCATGTACAAGCTATGCAGGTATTCCATTAACCCATCGTCAAGTGGCACAAAGCTGTACATTTATTACAGGCAATGTACAAGACAATGGCGCCCTCGACTTGCCTTGGCACACCTTGAGTGATTCTAAACAGACTGTCGTATTTTATATGGGAGTCAAAAGTTTACCAACGATATCTGAACAATTATTAAATGCAGGAAGAGCTGGTTCTACTCCGGCAGCAATTATTCATAAAGGTAGTCAGCCAGATCAAAGAGTGTATCGAAGCACTCTGGAAAAGTTAGTCGATTTGGTCACTAAAGAAAAAATAAAACCACCCTCTTTAATTGTTATTGGCGATGTTGTTAATACGTTTGATGAAGAAAATTTAAAACATATAGGTTATATATCACCTAAATAGCCTAGTTCGTACTAACATCAAGCAGATTAAATAATAACAATTAAAACAAACCAGCACCTTGTTTAGCTTTAAGCGGCTAAATTTATTTGTTTAATTTATTTGTTTAAAGATAGTTGCTGCACTAATTGATCAGCAATAGCCAAACTTGCCGTTAAACCCGGAGATTCAATACCAAAAAGGTTGATCAGGCCATTAATGCCATGGTCCGATTCATCCTGAATGACAAAATCTTTAAAAGGATCATTAACCCCCTGTAATTTCGGTCGAATGCCAGTGTATGCTGGATGAAGTTTATCTGGATTCAAATCAGGAAAATATTTTTGTATCGCCTGAACAAACTTAGCTTTTAAATCTCCAGGAAAATTATAATCTAATTGATCTATATACTGAGTGTCAGGGCCAAATTTCAATTGCCCTGCCAAATCTAATGTCGCATGAATTCCCAGACCAGATGTTTCTGGTATGGGATAAATAAGTTGATTAAACGGACTTTTTCCGGCGTATGAAAAATAATGTCCTCTACACCAATGCAACTTAGGTATTAAACCAGCGGGCATATCAACAATATTTTTTGCTACTTGTTCACTATGCAAACCCGCACTGTTAATCAAAAAGTTGCACTTCAGTTGAGTTATCTCTTTTTGACTTTCAATCGTTACGATAAAGCCTTGATCAATAGCTTGTGCATGCAACATTCTCGTTCTGGCTACGAAGAAAGCATTATTTTGCTCCGCTTGTGCCAATAAATTTTGCATGTAACTATGAACGTCAATAATGCCTGTTGAAGGTGATAATAATGCCGCTGTCGCATTCAATGCTGGTGATAGCTGATATAATTGTCGTTTACTGAGCCAGATAAGATCGTGAACACCGTTATTCTCAGCTGTATTAATAGTTTTACTTAAACATGCCTATGCAGTTTGCTCCGGTATTTGGAAAATACCGACAAGATAGAAATAAAACTAGTCGATATTTTTCAAGTT
>JABSOJ010000684.1 GCA_013216005.1 Alteromonadaceae bacterium
ATATTTACAGAAAAGTGCAAGTCTATGAAATTTAGATGTTCACAAATGTCAATAATAAAAAACTGCGGAATCGAGTGTTAGAATAATATCTTAAAAGTTCGTCGTATGTTCCAGAATAGATTTCCAGCTGAGTAGTTACGAAGGAACCGAAATTATTTTGCAAAAAAAACCAAAATATACTTGCAGATCTCCAAGAAAAATTTCCCGGAGTACCCGCACGCTGATGGATCATTACCCTAAGGATTATCATGTTAAAAAGTTATAAGTTACTGAGTTCAACGTTACAGACAACATTAATCTGCATACCAATAATCTATTGTTGCTTAACTCTGCTTTTGATCAGCTTGCCAACTCAGGCACAAGCAAAAACGATTGAAAATAGCAGGATAGATAAAAACAAAGATAAAGATAAAAAAACAAATAAAAATATAGACAAAATAATTAACCATTATGTAGATCATCAACTGTTTACCGGAACTGTGCTGGTGGCCAAAAAAGGCATTATTCTGCATGCCGAAGGCTACGGTAAAGCGGAAAGAGAATGGAATGTAAATAACTCGGTTGACGCTAAATTTATCATTGCCTCAATGACTAAATCATTTACAGCGCTTTTAATTATGCAACTGGTTGATGAAGGCAAAATAAAAACATCAGACAAAATAATCAAACACCTGAGCATCCTGCCCGAAGATAAATTTGGCGCTATCACCATTGAGCAGTTGTTAACTCATACTTCCGGCATCAAAAATTATTTTTCACTACCCGGATGGACAAAAGGAAAATACCGTAAAGATATTTCAAAAGAAAAATTTATTGCTGAGATGATCAAGCTTGAACTGGCATTTAATCCGGGTGAACAAAGGTTATATTCGAATACTGGCTATTTCCTTTTAGGGTTGATTATTGAAAATGTCAGTAATAACAGTTTTTCTGCCGAACTGAAAACAAGAATTTTACAGCCATTAAAAATGGAAAATACTGGTACCTATAATAATAATGAAATTTATCAACACCTGTCCAACCCCTACCTTTGGGCTGATAACGGTGGTTACAGAAAACAAAGCTATACAAATATGCCGTTGTATTTTGCCGCTGCCAACATCTACTCCACTGTAGAAGATCTGTTTCTTTGGGATCAGGCGCTTTATAACAACAAATTGCTTTCAACAAAAAGCAAAGCTCGACTGTTTGATCCTGAAAATAGTTATGCCTGGGATGTAGAGCAATTTGAATTAATCAAAGCGTCAGCAAAAGTTAAGACCAAAGTAAAAGTTATTAGCTACAACGGCAATATTGATGGCTACACCTCGACTATCTCCCGCTTTGTCGACGATAACTACACCATTATCCTGTTGAGTAATAACGGCACCAGTGATCTTATCAAACAGGAAATGACACAAAAAATTGCACGTTCGATTTATGGGTATGATGAATTTGGCGATACAGCAATCGATCAAACTATTAATAAAACTATTAATAAAACTATTAATAAAACTATTAATAAAGCAAGTCAGCCAATACCTGTTTCACATTTATTAACCAAAGCACTGGTTGCAGGAAACTTCGAAAAATTCTTAAATTTACTAACTACTCAGGCAAATGAACACAAAGGTGATGACGTTGGCTTAGATAGTCTGGGACAACAATTATTATGGGCGATGTTACCTGAAAAAAGTCTGGCAGTAGTCGAATTAAACGCCTTATTAAATACTAAATCACTTCGTGCAAACTATCGTATGGCAGAAAGATATAATGAACTGGGTTTAGAAAAAAAATCACTTGTGTTTTATAAAAAATCTTTAGCAATAGCTCCAGAAAATAGCTATTTACAAGAAATGGTACAGCAACTTTCACTTGTTAATAAAGATAACAATAATCATTAACCATAACCATAACCATAACCAATAATCAATAACCTCAATAAAATGCTATTGCTCAATTACTATAAGCCTACAATAAAGGGCTTATACTCGATTCCGCAGTTTTTTAAAATCAGTTTTGGCACGATTTTATTCATAGTTTATGATTGTTATCCATTAGGCCGC
>JABSOJ010000685.1 GCA_013216005.1 Alteromonadaceae bacterium
TTAAATGTGCGGAATGTAGGATATAAGGGTTGAGTTTAATTCCATTTGAAGGGACAACAATTATCTACAACAGAGCCTCTAAAGTGGTATTTGTTTGAGTAAATATTAATTTTACCAAAATGTTATATACTCAGATCAGCACATTGAGTATTAATCAATAAAATAATAAAACATGGAAAATATGGACACTAAAAACCTACTGCAATGGTGGCATATAGATTGTAAATATTGCCGTAAAGCACGACTTATAATTATATGGCTTGTATTGATGTTAGGAGTCGATTACTTATGGTTTCATTTATTATTTTAGTTGAGCTGAGCTGAACTTCATAGAGTTAATTTTTACGAAATTTAAAAGAGGTAATTATGGGATTACGCTGGTCTGATTCATTAGATATTGCTCTGGACTTAATAGAGTTACACCCTGAAGTTGATCCACTGAAGCTTCATTTTACTGAACTGGCGAAATGGGTTATAGCGCTTGATAAATTTGATGATGATCCAAAACATTGTGGCGAGCGAGTCTTGGAAGCCATCCAGCTTGCGTGGATTGATGAAGTTGATTAAGTTAATGTTAATATCACAGTTAATATAACCGTTAATATAACAACTGGTGGGCTTTGTTTTTTAGTAGTAGTAATAACTTAGTATACCTAGAACAACGAAGGTTTTAGTATTTTAGGTGCTTTAAATAGATTACTTTAGGTGGTTTTCATCTATTTAATACTGTGAATCCTTCGTTTTTCAAACTTTATCGCTTTGGCTTTGCTAATAAAATATTATAAACACAAATTATTCATTCAACTGGTAGATATTATTAAATTAACTCATGAAAAACAACACTAAACGCCCACTCTATATTCCATATGCTGGTCCTACGTTATTAGAAACACCTCTGTTAAATAAAGGTAGTGCTTTTACCAAAGAAGAACGTTCAAATTTTAATTTAGCAGGCTTGTTACCTCCACGTTACGAGACAATTGATGAACAAGTAGAACGTGCTTACATGCAGTACAGTACCTTTAGTCATAGCTTGAACAAGCACATTTATTTACGTGCGATTCATGATAATAATGAAACTTTATTTTTCAGGCTGGTACAGGCACATTTAACGGAAATGATGCCTATTATTTATACGCCGACAGTTGGCGACGCTTGCGAGCAATTTTCAGACATCTACCGTAGTTCGCGAGGTTTGTTTATTTCTTATGAAGAAAGACATAACATTGATGCAATATTACGCAATGCGACTAAAAATAAAGTCAAAGTTATTGTTGTGACTGATGGTGAGCGTATTCTTGGTTTGGGGGATCAAGGTATTGGCGGGATGGGTATTCCTATTGGTAAATTGTCACTTTATACTGCTTGTGGCGGAATTAGCCCAGCTTATACTTTGCCAGTGATGTTAGATGTTGGTACGAATAATCAAAAATTACTTAACGACCCGATGTACATGGGAGTTAGGCATAAACGTATTAATCAGGACGCGTATGATGAATTTCTTGATTTATTTATTAATGCCATAAAACGTCGCTGGCCTCATGTTCTGTTGCAATTTGAAGATTTTGCGCAGGCGAATGCCACACCATTACTGAATCGTTACCGGAATGAACTTTGTTGTTTTAATGATGATGTTCAAGGTACAGCTTCGGTTACTGTTGGCTCTTTGTTAGCAGCTTGCCGGGCTAAGAAAGTAAAACTGTCAGAACAAAAAGTAGCTTTTGTAGGGGCCGGATCTGCTGGTTGTGGTATTGCGGAGCAAATTATCACCCAAATGACCAGTGAAGGAATAAGTGCAGAACAAGCCCGTAGCCAAATATTTATGATTGATCGTTTTGGATTATTAACCGAAGGCATGATGGGTTTACGTGATTTTCAACAAAAACTGGTGCAAAACAAAGACGCTGTTAGTCTTTGGCAGTATGAAAATGAGTTTGCCGGATTGCTTGATGTTATGCAGGAGGCTCAGCCTAGGCTGTCGAAATATGACCATTTTCAACCAATTTACCGTTTATATTTTTGGCTTTTTTAATATTGTTGGAA
>JABSOJ010000686.1 GCA_013216005.1 Alteromonadaceae bacterium
TAACAAAATCTTCGTTTTGCAATATTGCTTGAATACCCCGTAAAATAAGGCTTTCAGGATTTCCGTTCAGACACTAGGTAGATAATGTGAGGAACCACAATTCCAATGATCATTATTGAGGGAGCCTATTGCCGAGAATACTAAATTGTGTGGTATTTAGTGTTCGGTTACCAGGGCTGAATCCCTGGGATTGTCACCAAAATGGTGTGAAAGTATTTTTTCGTCATGTTAAATCTTACTTTTATACCGATGATGTGGTGGAGAGCTTCTGGCTGAAAATGTTTAGTCACTTTGTTTTGTGTTTGCTCAACTGCTCAGTCATGCTCTTCCTTGTTTTCAACTAAGACTTGCTATTTGAACGCAGTCTGGTTAGGGAGATTTTCAATGTTTACAAATTTCGATATACTCGCTTCTTTTCATTCCTCTATTCAAAATGGAAGACACTTATTATGTATGTAACTGATCCTACAAATGATTCTACAACTAATTCTATGGCCCATACTAAATTAACCGTTGCTAAATTTGGAGGTACCAGTGTTGCTGATTATCAGGCAATGGTACGTTGCGCCAATATCATTAAAAATGATCCCGCTACCCGAGTTGTCATAGTTTCTGCAAGTGCCGGGGTTACCAATCATTTAGTACGTCTCAGTCAAGCTAACATTGGGCGAGATGAACAGCGTAGTATTATTGAAAAAATTAGCGCTATTCAATTAAATATTATCGTTAATCTAGATAACGAGCGTCAGTTGAAGGAGCAGGTAGATGTCTTACTGAATGAATTAGCTGAGTATGTAATTAGCCAATCAGAACAATACAATGCAAAAACTACCGATGCTATTTTATCTTATGGTGAACGAATGAGTTCATTACTTTTTACTGAGGTTTTACGTAGTTTAGCTATAAAAAGTGAATGTTTTGATGTTCGTCAGGTTATGAAAACGAATAGTTTGTATGGCAAAGCAGTCGTCGATATTGCACGATTAAAAACTAAAGCCGTTGAATTACTGGCACCTAAGTTATCTGCTGACGTTATTGTAACCCAAGGGTTTATCGGACAAGATGGTTTAGAACACACGACAACCCTCGGACGGGGTGGTTCAGATTATAGTGCAGCATTACTCGCCGAAGCACTTAATGCTGATAATTTGGCTATTTGGACTGATGTTGTTGGTATTTTTACTACCGATCCCAGAATTACAGATCAAGCAAAAGCAATTAAAGAAATCAGCTTTGGTGAAGCCGCTGAAATGGCAACGTTTGGTGCGAAGATTTTACACCCAGCAACACTTATTCCTGCGATGCGACAAAATATTCCAGTGTTCGTCGGTTCGAGCAAAGAGCCGGAAAAAGGCGGCACCCGCATTCAGAAAAAGGTTGAGTCAAACCCTACGTATCGTTCTATTGCCCTTAGAAGAGAGCAAACGTTGGTAACGGTTAAAAGTCCGGCAATGTTACATGCCAATGGTTTTTTGGTGAAGGTTTTTGATATTTTAGCAAAGCATGAACTTAGTGTTGATTTGATCACCACAAGTGAAATAAGTGTGGCGTTAACTTTTGACAATCCGCCAAATTCGACTCAATCGTTAATTACCACCGCTGTGGTAGCAGAACTTGAACAGCTTTGTGAAGTTTCGGTTGAACATGGATTATCACTCGTTGCAGTAATAGGTAATGATTTATATACGGCGAAAGGTATCGGTGGTACTATTTTTAAAAAAATCAACGAGTTCAATATTCGGATGATTTGCCACGGTGCCAGTTCAAACAACCTTTGTTTTCTTGTTCCTGAGGCCGACGTGAATAACGTGGTTGAGCAATTACATTCATCGTTGTTTGATTAACAGTTTTTTGTGTTTGTGTATTTGTGCTTTTATTTAACAATGAGTTAGCGGGTTATCCAAGAGGGTAACCCATTAACCAGAGAGTAAACTATTAATTGTACCGTTAATACTCTTTCTTTAACTAACTCAAGTTTCGGAGTTCATTTTAACCACTTAGAATGAACTCTTTCGCTATTCTAAAGCCTCTTGCCGTAATGTA
>JABSOJ010000687.1 GCA_013216005.1 Alteromonadaceae bacterium
GTTCAAGCAAAATTTTTTCGATTAGGTATAATGCGTTGCAGAAATTCGAACGAGTGAATCAGTTTGCTTGGTATATACCCAAGGAGCTTGGGTATAAGTATTAATTCATTCTTAAATATATTGAAAGGTTTAAAGTTTCGTGGATAAAAATAAAGTAGTAAAAGTTGGTGGAAGTATTGAAAAAGCGTTAAAGGGTGAATACCAAATTGATGTTGCTTCAGTTTTGAAAGAGGCCTGGGGTTATACCAAAAAATCCAGAGCATCTATTAACATGGGATTATTGTTTTCACTTGGTTTGGGAATGATAGCATCATTTTTTGTCGGTAGTTTTTTAGGTGGTATTGAAGAAGCCGCTAAAGATCCGCAATCATTTATGATGATAAATATCGTTATTACCCTTATTATCTGGCCATTTTTAGCGGGTGTGGAAATGATGGGCGTTTTTCATGCTATAGGCATTAAAACAGACTTTAAGCTGACTTTTGCTTTTTTGAAACGTGGAAGTTGGGTGGCAGTTTGTGCTTTATTAACTTCTTTAATCATCAGTCTTGGTGTCAATTTATTCGTATTACCGGGATTATATTTAGCCGTTGCATTATCTCTGACAATTCCTTTAGTGGTTGAAAAAAGAATGTCACCGTTAAAGGCAATAAAACTCTGTATACTAGCGACACGCTTTCAATGGTTTAAAATATTTACGCTGTATTTAGCGTTAATAATGGTGTTAATTTTATCTATGTTACCTTTAGCTCTTTTTCTTGGGTCAGGTACATCGATTATCGGTATTATACTATTTATTTTTTGTTTAACTTATCTTGCGCCTATGTTTTATAACGTAAAAGGTATTTTATACAGGGAAATTTTTGGTATGCAATTGTTGAAGGTGGATGGTCATTCACTTCCAACAGATGATGTGTTTTCTGCATGATTTATCAATAGAATTAGGTGTTCAACAGAATTAGTTTAATATTTAGATGGTGGCAACTTTAGGTGTTAAAAACAGAGGTGTTATGAATAAATTTACCTGGATAATAAAATACCTTTTACTGGCATTATTTGTTGTAGGTTTAGTTGCGCCTTTTACTTTTCAACAACCTGTTTTAACTGATATTCAGAGAACGACTTCTGTAAGTAATAAGCCAGTAAAAGTTGAAGTTGAAGTTGAAGTTGAAGTAAAAAAGGTTGAAAAACCGCTGCACCGTGTTGAACTGCCAGACTTTGCCGCTATTCGTAATGTAAAAGAAAAAAAACGTCAGTTTTTTAATTTCATTCGTCCGTCCATTATAAAAGAGAATGGTAAACTGCTTGAGCAACGGGCAAAAATTTCACATTTGCTTACTAAGTTAGCGCTGGCTGAACCATTGTCTGACGAAGATAATGCCTTGCTTAACAAGCTATCGAAAAAATTTCGCTTAAATAAACGCTTCACTCCTATGCAAAAAGTAAATGAACTCATGAATCGCATAGATATAGTGCCGAGTCCATTAATCTTAGTGCAAGCAGCTAATGAATCAGCCTGGGGAACATCACGTTTTGCCAGAATAGGTTTAAACTTTTTTGGTATCTGGTGTTATAAACCTGGTTGCGGCATGGTGCCAAATGGTCGAGATCCCGGAGCCACTCACGAAGTTGCCAAGTTCAACAGTGTTGACGAAGCGGTAAGGCGCTATTTATTTAATATCAATACCAATAGCGCATATGCAGTTTTTCGTTCTATTCGTCGCCAGTTAAGAGATCAAAACCAACCCTTAACACCTGAAATTTTAGCAACAGGTTTGTTGGCTTATTCTGAACGTGGCTCAGCATATGTTTTAGAAATAACGAATATGATCCGCCACAATAGGGCTTATTTTTAAGTGTATACTCAAATAGTTCAAGTTTAGTTGTTCAATTCATTGATAATATTTGTTTTATATTTGTTTTGGGGTGGACATTCACTAGTGATGAAGCTGTCATTCCGCACATAAATAATTAATTTAAATTTTATTAAACTAATGTTGCATATATAAAATTTTATTTATAAAAA
>JABSOJ010000067.1:0-5591 GCA_013216005.1 Alteromonadaceae bacterium
TCAAATTAATTGTCGCAGGTTTTAGCGTTTTCTCCTTAGACTTTTTATTTCAATTGTTACCCCGAATGATTGGTGCCGTAAAACTCAATGATCGACCAAGAAAGAAACTAAATTACAAAACGCCAGCCAAATTAATGGCTGAACATATAGTGGCTATAGCTGCTTAGTGGTTATGCACTTCAGAGTTGAATCTGCCTGTAAAAAAGGCTAAGTTTTACAACTTAACCTTTTCTACTAATTTTAATTTCTTAAAACAAAATTAAAACAATATTACTTACAATAAAGCAGATAAAATTGTATTTAATGTTTCACTAGGACGCATTGCCTTAGATGCTAATTCAACATCTGCAAAATAATAACCGCCAAGATCTAGCGCTTTACCTTGAGCTGAATTCAATTCATCAACAATTTTTGTTTCTTGTTTAGCAAATGCATGTGCAACACCAGAAAAGTTAGCTTTTAATTCGGTATCTTCTGTTTGCTCAGCAAGCGCTTGTGCCCAGTACATCGCTAAATAGAAATGACTTCCGCGGTTATCTAACTCGCCTACTTTACGAGACGGAGACTTATTATTCGCTAAAAATTGTCCGGTAGCTTTATCAAGAGTATCTGCCAATATTTGTGCTTTTGCATTACCCGTTGTAACACTTAAATGTTCTAACGATGCGGCTAATGCTAAGAATTCACCTAATGAATCCCAACGTAAATGATTTTCTTTTTCAAATTGTTGCACATGTTTAGGAGCAGATCCGCCTGCGCCCGTTTCAAACAATCCGCCACCATTCATCAGTGGAACAATTGAAAGCATTTTAGCGCTGGTACCTAATTCTAAAATAGGGAACAAATCAGTTAAATAATCACGTAATACGTTACCTGTCACTGAAATTGCATCTTCACCCTTAGCTACTCGCGCTAGGGTATAATCGGTTGCTGAAACAGGATCTAAAATTTGAATATCTAAACCTGTTGTATCATGATCTGCTAAATAAGTTTTAACCTTTTTCATCATTTCAACATCGTGACCACGGTTTTCATCTAACCAGAAAACAGCAGGAGTAAGTGTTGCTTTAGCACGAGTAACAGCCAACTTAACCCAATCTTGTATCGGCGCATCTTTAACCTGACACATTCTCCAGATATCGCCTTCTGCAACGTTATGCTCTAATAACGTTTCGCCGTTATCTGCAACAACACGTACAACACCATTACCAGCCATAGTGAAGGTTTTGTCATGTGAACCGTATTCTTCAGCTTTTTGCGCCATTAGTCCTACGTTAGGCACTGTACCCATTGTTGTAGGATCAAATTGACCGTGCTCTTTACAGAATGTTATTACTGATTGGAAAACACCGGCATAATTACGATCAGGGATCATATATTTAGTGTCTTTCTGTTTTCCGTCTGGTCCCCACATCATACCTGATGCGCGAATAGCCGCAGGCATCGATGCATCAATAATTACGTCACTTGGTACGTGTAAATTAGTAATACCTTTGTCTGAATTAACCATCGCCATTTCTGGACGAGTACCATAAACCGCAAGGATATCAGCTTCAATTTCAGCTTTTTTCGCAGCAGATAAACGATCTATTTTGGTATAAACATCACCAATACCGTTATTAGCGTCAACACCCAGTTGATCAAAAGTGCTTGCGTGTTTAACAAATACATCTTTGTAGAATACTTTAACCGCATGTCCGAACATTATTGGATCTGAAACTTTCATCATTGTCGCTTTCAAGTGAAGCGATAATAAAACATCTTCTTCTTTTGCTTTGACAATTTCTGTTTCAAAAAACGATACTAATGCTGATTTGCTCATTACAGCAGCGTCAATAATTTCTTTATCTAATAAAGGTAAATGTTCTTTTAAAAGTTTCACATCACCATTTTGTGCAACAAATTCAATTTTAACGCTGGTTGCGCCATCAATTGTTACTGATTTTTCACTTCCGTAAAAATCGCCGGCAGCCATATGAGCAACATGCGATTTAGAATCTTTAGACCAGGCACCCATTGAATGTGGGTTGTTGCGGGCATATTCTTTAACAGAGCCCGGCGCACGGCGATCTGAATTACCTTCACGTAATACAGGGTTTACCGCCGAACCTAATACTTTTGCATAAGTAAGTTTAATAGACTGTTCAGCTTCGCTTTGAGGGTCTGCCGGATAATCAGGTAATGCATACCCTTTTGCTTGTAATTCTTTAATAACTGCTTGCAGTTGAGGAATTGAAGCACTGATATTGGGTAATTTAATAATGTTAGCTTCTGGTGTTTTAGCTAATTTGCCTAATTCAGCCAACGCATCATCTAATCGTTGCTCTTTCGTCAAATATTTAGGAAAATTAGATATTACTCGACCGGCTAACGAAATATCACGGGTTTCAATGTTAATACCAGAAGATGCTGTATAAGCCTGAATAATTGGCAACAATGAGTGCGTAGCTAAAGCTGGTGCTTCATCAGTAATAGTATAAATAATTTTAGATGGTTCAGTGGTCATTGAGTATCCTACGTATGTCGGCCAAGTCAAATGAATAGTTATTCAAGCGATAGAACTTAATATTCATTTACTTTGAAAATTTATTTTTGCGCGCGCATAGTATCGGAAATCGAGGCGTATTAACATAGATGATGGCAATAGTTCATCTTTTTTTATAAGGCAAGTTAACGTGACACTTAACCGAAACAAAGGGTATACAAGGCGTAAGGTAAATTCTACCAATAAGGTACGACCAGAAGTAAAAGATCAAAAGATTGTGCTGTTTAACAAACCTTTTGATGTTTTATGTCAATTTACTGATGATCAAAATCGCCGAACATTAAAAGATTTTATTCCTGTCAAAGAAGTTTACGCTGCCGGACGGTTGGATCGTGACAGCGAAGGTTTATTACTTTTAACCAACGATGGCAAATTACAAAACAAATTAGCCAGTCCGAAACACAAAACAGATAAAACTTACTGGGTACAGGTAGAAGGATGCCCTACTGAAACTGATTTAGAAAAATTACGCCGGGGAGTAATGCTCAAAGATGGTTTAACTTTACCTGCTAAAATTAAACCAATGTCTTCCCCTGAAATATGGCCAAGAGTTCCCCCTGTCAGAGAACGTGCAAGTATCCCTACAAGTTGGTTAAGCATAACAATTAATGAAGGACGTAACCGTCAGGTGCGTAGGATGACTGCCAACATAGGTTTTCCAACGCTGCGCTTAATTCGTTACAGTATTGGCCAATGGACTTTAGACAACATAAAATCAGGTGAGTACCGCAGTTTATAAATATTTTGCACACGGGCATTTTAAGGAGTAAGAAGTAAGGAGTAGCGGTCGAGTGAATCGCAACATATTGACTCAAAAGAAAAGTGACCTTTAATCTATTACCTTCTAATTTGGCGTGCTATAATTTTCGCGCCTTTTTTCCAGTTTTCTCCTTCTTATGCATTTTAAAATGCGTGAAAAACTACATAAAAAAAATTGATTAGCTAATGACCACTAGTATAAAAAATAGTATAGAAAATTCTGCGCAAGATATTGATATTAACAATACAACGGGCGTTACGGGTTCCGCACAGCAAGAACCCCATTCTCAACCACAAGTACAACCATCACTAAAACCACAATCACAACAAAAAGTGATTGTTGGTATGTCTGGTGGTGTTGACTCTTCTGTATCAGCATATCTTCTTCAACAGCAAGGTTATCACATTGAAGGTTTGTTTATGAAAAACTGGGAAGAAGACGATACCGATGAATATTGTGCGGCATCTGATGATCTAAAAGATGCTCAGGCAATTTGTAATAAACTGGGTATTAAATTACATACTATTAATTTTGCTACTGAATATTGGGATAATGTATTTGAGTATTTCCTTGCTGAATATAAAGCAGGACGTACACCAAACCCTGATATTATGTGCAATAAAGAAATTAAGTTTAAGGCCTTTCTGGAATTTGCTTGTGAAGACTTAGGTGCTGATTACATTGCTACAGGGCATTATGTACAACGTGAATTACGCGTCTCGTCGACAGAAAAGTCTTCGTCAGACGGTTCATCAGGCAATTTATTAGACAAAGCATCCCCAAGATGGCACATGACCCGTGGTCTGGATAATAATAAAGATCAAAGTTATTTCTTATATACTTTAAATGAACAACAGCTGGCACGCACCTTATTTCCTGTCGGACATATTGAAAAACCAGAAGTACGGGCCATTGCCGAAAAGGCAGGTTTGATCACCCACAATAAAAAAGACAGCACAGGCATTTGCTTTATTGGTGAGCGTAAATTTAAAGATTTTCTCGGTAAGTATTTGCCTGCTCAACCGGGTATTATTGAATCAGCTGAAGGTGAAGCTATCGGACACCATGATGGCTTAATGTATCATACCTTGGGTCAACGCAAAGGCTTGCGAATTGGCGGCCTGAGTAATGCGGGTGAAGAACCTTGGTATGTTGTAGAAAAAGACCTGTTACGTAACGTTTTAATTGTTGGTCAAGGACATAATCACCCTCGCCTCTTTTCTAAAGGCTTAATTGCCAATCAATTACATTGGGTCGATCGTAACGATCTTTCTGAGGCAATTACTTGTACAGTTAAAACCCGTTATCGTCAGGAAGATGTGGTTTGTACTGTAACGCCATTAACTGATGGTGAATATAAAATAATGTTTGATGAACAACAAAGCTCAGTCACTCCGGGACAATCTGTTGTATTTTATCAAGATGATGTCTGTCTTGGTGGCGGTATTATTAATACGCTTATTCGATGACCGCTTATTAGATAACTGCTTATTCGACTACTTATCTGACTAATTTATTAGACTATTTATTAGATAAGACGAAGGCGTTTATAAATATTAATTGTAAGAGCAATTTAAAAAATGAATGAACAAATTAAAGATCAAACACTTACCTTAGCTGCCATTTGTCAGGTTGCTCATTGGGTACAAAAAATCTCGCGCACCGGACAAATACCAGAGCAAGAGTTATCAATATTGCTTAGCAGCCTTACTGTTACTTCTCCAGAACATACCATGGCCGTTTATGGTGGTGATCTTTCCAATCTTGCCGTGGGGTTAGATACGCTTGTTAACCATTTAGGTAGCAGTTCAAATAAAAAAGACCCTGAATTAACCCGTTATGTTGTCAGTTTATTAGGATTAGAAAGACGGTTAACCATGCAGGGGAAAAAAATGAACCTTCTTGGTGAACGTATCGAGCAAACTAAACGTCAACTCGATCATTTCGATATTACCAGTGAAACACTTCTTTCAAGCTTTGCCAGCATTTACAGTGACGTGATCAGCCCGTTAGGTACTCCTATTCAAGTTGCCGGCAAACCCGATATTTTAAAGCAGACATCAAACCAGCATAAAATCAGATCACTGTTATTAGCAGGGATCAGAGCAACTGTTTTATGGCGTCAAGTTGGCGGTAAACGAAGAAATATTTTATTTGCCCGTACCAAGATGGTTACATGCGCAGAGCAATTGTTAAAACGTATTTAATCTTTTAAATTTTAACCTTTTAAAACTTTCATTTTTAACTTATAAACGTTAGGGAATTACAATGGAACTTTCAGCATTA
>JABSOJ010000067.1:5691-10193 GCA_013216005.1 Alteromonadaceae bacterium
TTTTAAATTTTAACCTTTTAAAACTTTCATTTTTAACTTATAAACGTTAGGGAATTACAATGGAACTTTCAGCATTAAGTGCAATATCACCAGTTGATGGTCGTTATGGCAGTAAAGTAAAATCATTACGTCCAATCTTCAGTGAATTTGGCTTAATAAAGTATCGCGTAACCGTAGAAATCCGTTGGTTACAAAAACTTAGCGAAAATAGCGAAATTAATGAAGTACCTGTTTTTAGCGCTGATGCTAACCAAGTTTTAGACAAAATAGTCAGTGAATTTTCCGAAGAAGATGCCCTTCGCATAAAAGCTATTGAAGCAACAACCAACCATGATGTTAAAGCAGTAGAATATTTCTTAAAAGAAAAAATTGCCGATAATGCTGAGTTAAATGCTGTAACTGAATTTATTCATTTTGCCTGTACATCTGAAGATATTAATAACTTATCGCACGGTTTAATGTTATCAGATTGTCGTGAAACTGTTTTATTACCCGCTATTGATGAAATTTTAGCAAAAATAAAATCGCTGGCAGTAGAATATCAAAGCATCCCGATGATGTGCCGTACTCACGGACAACCAGCTTCACCTAGTACTTTAGGTAAAGAAATGGCTAACGTGTACATGCGCTTAAAACGTCAGCGTCAACAAATAGCCAATGTTGAAATGTTAGGTAAAATTAATGGTGCTGTTGGTAACTATAACGCACATATCTCTGCCTACCCTGAAGTTGATTGGCATCAATTTGCTAATGAATTTGTATCTTCTTTAGGTTTAAGCTGGAATGCCTACACCACTCAGATAGAACCGCATGATTATATTGCTGAATTATTTGATGCAATAGCCCGTTTCAATACCATTTTAATCGACTTCGATCGTGATATTTGGGGTTACATTGCATTAGGTCACTTTAAACAAAAAACTATCGCCGGCGAAATTGGTTCTTCAACTATGCCGCACAAAGTTAACCCTATCGATTTTGAAAATTCTGAAGGTAACTTAGGTATTGCAAATGCGTTATTTAATCATTTAGCACAAAAATTGCCTCTTTCCCGCTGGCAGCGTGATTTAACCGACTCTACCGTTTTACGTAATTTAGGTGTTGGTTTTGCTCATGCTTTAATCGCATACTCATCAACACTAAAAGGCATGAGTAAATTACAAGTTAACGAAGAAAATTTACGTAATGAATTAGATAAAAATTGGGAAGTACTTGCAGAGCCTGTGCAAACAGTTATGCGTCGTTATGGTATAGAAAAACCATACGAAAAATTAAAAGAACTTACCCGTGGTAAACGTGTTAACGGCGAATCTATGCGTGCATTTATTGCTAATTTAGATATACCTGAATCAGCAAAAGCAGAGTTAAGCAAATTAACGCCTGACAGCTACATTGGTCGTGCTGTAGCATTTATTGATGAATTAGATTAATAACCTTTGTAATATGGATACAGACAGTATNGGTACAGACCCTTTGCTCTCAACAACCATTTACAGGTGAATGACTGCCCGGTAAATATTTCTTGTTTAAATATTTTTCGGGCTTTGCTGAGACACCTATCAATATCTTTCCCCTGTCGAACTTTTTGACTTCAATCTTTGGACTTTAGTATGAACCGTTTAAATTGGGGCGATTTAACCCCTGAAAAATTTCTTAATGAATACTGGCAAAAAAAACCATTATTAATTAAAAATGCCTTTAAAGACTTCAACGATCCCATTTCACCGGATGAATTGGCCGGTTTAGCGATGGAAGAAGGTTTAGAGTCACGAATTATTTCACATCAAAATAAGACTGATTGGCAGGTTCAACACGGTCCGTTTGACTCTTTCGACCAATTTGGTGAGCAAAACTGGACATTATTGATGCAAGCGGTCAATAATTTTTCCAGAGAAACCCATTCGTTACTATCAAACTTTAATTTTGTCCCTAATTGGCGCGTAGATGACATAATGGTAAGTTTTTCTACCCCAAATGGTGGTGTAGGTGCTCATCTTGATCAATACGATGTTTTTATCATTCAGGGAGAAGGAAAAAGACGCTGGCAAGTTGGCTTGCCTGATCCTACGTTAACAGAGCTTATTCCTCATCAGGATTTAAAACAAATCTCTGCATTTGAACCTTTTATTGATGAAATTACTGAAGCAGGTGATTTACTTTATATCCCCCCTAATCATCCTCACAATGGTGTTTCTGTTGAAAACTCAATAAACTATTCTATTGGTTTTCAAGCGCCTAACAGTCAGGAATTATGGTCTTCTTTTACTGATAATTTAATAGACCAAAACCGGGGTGAACAACGTTTTAATGATGAAGGTCGTAAATTAGCGGCTGATCCGGCCTTATTAAGCCCGGAAGATATGAGTTCACTGAAAAATTTCATGTTATCTCAACTTGAGGATGAAAGTTTTTTCTCTGAATTTATTGGCAACTATTTAACTCAATGTCATCATCCCCTGGAGATACTAGTTCCTGTTACTCCTTTTAGTACTGATGATGTTAAACAACTCATTGACGAAGGTGATGTTGATTTTTATAAAGTTTCAGGAATAAAAACTTTATTTGTTAATCAACCAAACAATGTTTTGCACTTCAATGGTGAATCATTTCTGCTTGATAGTAATTCTGTGTCTGCAGGTCAATTATTAGCAAACGAGGCATGTTTGACAGCAACAGTTGCAAAAAGTTTCACCGCTCATTTGAAAAAATTAACATTGTTAACTACCCTTCTAAACAAAGGTTATTGGTATATCGAATAATGAAATGACATTTAGTGTTAGTCAAGTTCAGTGGGAGCAAGCTGCTCCCTTGTTGCGTGATGTAAGAGAAAAAGTTTTCATCTGTGAATGGCGTATTCCTAAGCGAATTGAATTTGATCGACAAGATCAATTTGCCTACCATATACTCGTTTGTGATGATCATACCCATGAACCTGTAGCGACAGGCAGAATTTTACCTTCCGGTGAAATTAGCCGAATTGCTGTATTGATGTCTTTTCGTCATGAACATATTGACCGGGTCGTTCTCAGAGAATTAATTCGTATTGCCAAAGAACTAAATCTTCATGAAGTTTTTATTCGCTGTCCGCTAGAATTTGTAGACTATTTTATAAAAACTCATTTTCATACTGTTGGAAGTGTTTTCATGGAAGCTGGAATACCCAGACAGCGCATGGCTTGTTCAATGGAATATGCTCTAAACTGTAATATGAGCAAATTTTATGTATCGCATTAGCTAAGTGTTAGTTTTTTATAGTTATCCATTTATTCAGCAACCAAACACTTAATAAGTACATACTTAACAACCACTTACTTAACGATCGTTTACTTAACAATCGCTCACTTAACAACCACCTATTTAACAAACACTTATTTAACAAACACTTATAGAAAACGCCGATAAAAAGCTAATAATTGCTGTTGTGCCCTTTCTAAAGAGATTGGTTCAAACCTGATTTGTTCACCCGGTCTTTTCTGACTCAGGCGGAATAAATCTGTTTGTATCACACTACCCAAAACCGGATAACCTCCGATAGTTTGCCTTTCTTTCATCAATATTATCGGTTGCCCATTTTCAGGTATTTGTATTGCCCCGTAATTTACGGGTTTAGATAACTTTGCCGTTTTCTCTGTATTCGTTGATTTACCCGTGTTCTCTAATTCCATTGATGACATACTTAAATGTTCACATATTTCAAAATCACCAGCCTGATTCACTAACCGATACCCCATACGGTTACTGTTTGCAGAAACCGTGTAAACGGTCGAGCAAAATTGCTGTTGGTTTGTTTTGGAAATTCCACTCCATAATTTACCTGGAATAAATCTGATCACTAGTAACTGATTTTGAGCAAAGTCTTGATAAAAGTTTTGCCAGCAACCTTGAAAAACACCGTGAGTTAACTTGTTTTTACCTTGAGGGGTTTGAGCGCTTTGATTGTAATGGGTGTCTGAAGTTGTTAGTTCTTTACGATATTGTTCAGTACTATTGCACTGCTCAGATAACTTGATAAAACTACCCTGAGTTATTTTATCTCCATTAAACCCAAGCGGTATCTCACTTAATGTTTGACAACGACTACCAAGCCACTCCTTTGCTTGGACACCATTAACCACTGCAATATAACTTTGTAAACCATTATGTGGCCGTTGCAGCTGTAGAACATCACTATTGGTTAATTGATGCACCTGCCAGTTTTCAATCGGTTTATCATTTATCGTTGCGTTACAATCAGCCCCGGTAATTGCGATAGTGCAACAACACCCTGCCCTGAATGATATTTGACCCAATGTAATTTCTAAAGCTGCATCATTTTTTTTGTTATTAAGTAGATAATTTGCTGCCAGAAACGCGTGCTCATCAGCAGCTCCTCCGGCACTAAAACCTAAATGTTGTGCGTTCAACCGTCCTAAATCCTGAATAGAACACAAACCATTCGCTTTTAGTACCGTTAAAAAATATTTCATGATGCTTGTAACTTATTTTTTGAGGACTTGTTTTCT
>JABSOJ010000067.1:10293-15091 GCA_013216005.1 Alteromonadaceae bacterium
TTTTCTGGTGGATCATTTTCTAAAGCTAAGACCCCACCCAACTGACAAAACTCTTGATAACTAATAGCTTTGAAACTAATTTCCTGACCTACCGCAATGGTAGGTAAAAATGAGGGTTGATCATTATTTCTAACCAAAGCGCGATTTAACTCTGCACTATCCAACAAAGAAGGAGCCAACAAAGAAGGTTCCAGCAAAGGACTATTACCACCCGTTTTATACATAGCCATGGGCGTTTGGCCAATAATATGCCAGCCTCCGGGGCTTATATTCGGGTAAATAGCGGTTTGCTGCTCTGCAATAGCAACAGCACCTTTAGGCACTACAACTCTGGGTGATTGCCGTCTGGCATGGCGCAATTTTTCATGAAGACTTGCTAAATAACAAAAACCGGGCGTAAAACCTAATGCATAAGCCCGATACGTTGTTTGGCTATGCAATTCGATAACTTCTTCCACAGACAAAGCACTTTGCTCGGCAACCCAACGAAGATCCCAACCCGCTTCTTCGCCATAATAAACAGGGATTTCAATTGTTTTTAATAGCTTAGTCTGTAAAGAGACTTCTAATGACGTTTCTAACAATTCAGGCGCTGTAATATTGTCAGTTTTTTGCGATTGCCCGCAAACATCAGCAATAATTTCACTCATCATAGCAACAAACTGTTTGAGTGACCTTTTCTCAAACAGTTTTTCTAATGAATAGTAAATCATTAAGCTATTATAACTGGCGATGGAATCAATGATAAATTCAGCTAATAAAGTATTCACTTGTTGCTGGCAGGCGATAATTTGTCGATGTTGTTTTACGCAGATTTTTTCAGGCCATTCAATTAATATTGAATTTTCGCCAGGGTAACTAATATCAATGGAATAAAGCAGGTCCAGCTGATTCATTTCAAACAACCTTTTCAATGAAAATACTATTCTTAAATCTAACTTTCACCAATATAACTTTCATAAATCTAGCTTTTAAAACCATTAACTTTCACCGTCCAATAATCCTCTTAATTGTTTAACCAAATCAATAGCTGCCGGATTATCACCGTGAACACATAAAGTATCTACTTCTAACGCTAAAGGCATGCCGTTAACACTTAAAAGTTTTTGCTCTGCAATCAAGGTTTGGCAACGTGAAACTACCTGCTTAACATCAACAATAACCGCATTATCCTTATCACGGGGAACTAAAGCACCATTATCCTGATAGGCTCGATCAGCAAAAGCTTCAAACCAAAGTTCAATTTGATATTCATCGGCAATTAATTTAAATGGTTTAGGATCAGGAACCGCTTGCACAATTAATGGTAGATTTTTGTCTAAATAAGTCTTATTTGATTGAGTATTGTTTGATTGAGTACTGTTTAATTGAGTACTGTTAAGTGCTGCCAATGCCTGACAAACAGTACGAAAAACAAGTAAATCAGACATCATGTCGTTATAAAAAGCGCCGTGAGGTTTTACATAATCAACGGTACAGTTTTCACTAACACAAATAGCCTGCAATGCCCCTATTTGATAATGCAAAATTGCGGTTAATTCTTGCGGCGAGTATTTAATTGAACGTCGACCAAAACCCAGTAAATCATGATAACTGGGGTGTGCGCCTATTGAAATATTATGTTTGCACGCAAGTTGTACTGTTTTTTGCATTGTTAACGGATCAGCAGCATGAAAACCACAGGCTACATTCGCTAAATCAATTAAAGGCATTATTTTTTCATCTTGCCCTTTAGTCCAATGGCCAAAGCTTTCACCTAAATCACAATTTAGTCTCATTTCACTCTTTCCTGATAATGCCGTACGTTAATTAACATCGAATATTTATTATGATACCTGCTTATACCCATACTATTAAGTTTTTTCCTGCTCAATGCTACTTAAAAATCAAGAAATTAAATTAGCCTAGAAAATCTACAATCAATAAAAACAATAGGTTGTTCATGCAAGTAGAGCACAAAAAAACATAGTTAATACAATTGAGATGATCGGGAATACAAATGAGGTGAGTAATATTTAAACTATAAAAAATCCAATACAGACAACAATTTAGCGGTATAAAAATGAAATTGTATTTAAAACTTCACACTTTACCGATATTTTCAGCTAAGTTAATTCTAGCTCTTTATTGGCAGCCCAATAAGTGAAATGCTAAGGTGCATATCGAAATAATATAACAATGTATAACAATAAAATAACAATTGAATTAGCTTTAATATCTGAGGTAAAAGACCCATTACTTTTATGTCTTTACCTACTGATATTATTATTCGCGGAGATATAAAGTGGCACTTTTTGACTTAGTAGATTTTGATGATCACGAACAAGTGGTTTTTTGTAGCGATCAAAAAACAGGTTTAAAAGCGATAATAGCAGTACACAGCACCAAATTAGGCCCAGCTGTTGGCGGTTGTCGTTTGTGGGATTATGCAAGTGATGAAGAAGCATTAATTGATGTATTACGATTATCTAAAGGAATGACTTACAAAAATGCCATGGCTGGTTTAACGATGGGTGGCGGAAAATCAGTAATAATCGGTGATGCTAAAACTATAAAATCTGAAGCTTTGTTTAAAGCTTTTGGTAATGCATTAAATAATCTGGGTGGACGATACTTAAGTGCCGAAGACGTTAACATTACTACGAGTGATATCGAAATAGCACATACTGTTACCCCTTATGTTACTGGCCTTGAAGGTAAAAGCGGCAACCCTGCCCCTTTCACTGCGTTAGGCACATTTTTAGGTATTAAAGCCTGTGTTAAATATAAATTCAATACCGACGACTTGTCTGGATTAACAGTCGCCGTTCAAGGCATAGGTAGCGTTGGTTATTATCTTTGTGAAAGATTACATGCTGCCGGTGCAAAACTTGTCGTAGCCGATATTAATCAAGTAGCATTAGACAAAGTAGCCAAAGAATTTGGTGCAACGGTTGTTGGTTTAAATGAAATTTATGATCAAGACGTTGATATTTATGCCCCGTGTGCACTAGGCGCAACAATAAATGATAATACGATTGATCGTATAAAAGCTAAAATTGTCGCAGGTTGTGCTAATAACCAATTAGCCGAACTCAGACACGGACAAGCACTACTAGATCGTGGCATTTTATATGCGCCAGACTATGTAATTAATGCTGGTGGTATTATCAACATCTCATTTGAAGAAGATTATTGCGCAGAAAAATCGGCCAAAAAAGTAGAAGAAATCTACAATACTTTAATACATGTATTTAAGACTGCTGATAAAGAAAATTTACCTACGGGTATTGTGGCTGATGAAATGGCCCGTGAAATTATTGCTAATGGTGGTAAGTAGGCTGGTTGTTTTTACGTTAACTGTGACCGAATGACAAACATCTTTTATCGTTAGCGGAAAGCGTAATAGTGAGTGTATTTGATTATTGAATTGTCAAATACACTCAAAACAAATTAGCTATAAAATATAGGCTCTGTTCCATTATTCTGTTGTCCCTCGATGAATCCCCTATTTTTAAAGGGTTAGGCGATAAATTAGTTTTTTAACGAAAACTAGTCACAGAGTCCTAGATATAAGGGTTGAGTTTAATTCCATTTGAAGGGACAACAATTATCTACAACAGAGCCAAAATATAATGACTAACGCACCTTAATAATTTTAAATATAAATAAAGTCTAATTTTCCTGTCTTTGCATCCCCCTGTTGCACTATAGCCAATATTTTCTTGTAGGGATTCAACTCTAGTAAATTCTAATTTAACCTTTTTCGATTTATCTCAATTTAATAATTTTGAAACGTTCTTGGGTTTTCTTCACTATCAATTGATTGTTCCACGTTCAATAGATTGTTCCACGTTAGTTAAATAAAATTTATGATCAAGAATTTGATATTTACGTTCCTTGTCTTTTAAATGTAAGAATTAAAATTAATACATAAAGAAAACTAACTCAAAAAGCATCAAATCCACCACGATTTAGGTTACGTGTTACCGACACATCCAGACCTTTAAACCGAAAAACATGCAGATAAGGCATTGTTGTAAAAGGAAAATAGAAAGTGTGCCGCAGGCACACAAGTTAGCAGCATAGGATGTGCTGATTAGTTTGTGGTTAAGCTCACAAGAAGATGGTGGTAGGTCCATCGGAGTCTGCTGTCGGAAGTCGGCTCCAAACCACTTCAAGTGGCTGTTATTAAGAGTAATGGTCATGAGCGTTGAAGTAAAAGTGCGAACAATAGTTCGGCAGGTGTGGTATAGAGAGACGAGTTAAAGCGAACCTATGTTGACGCGTCGTAAACCAGAGATTGACATCAAAACCAGGGGCGTTTCTATCTCTTGGGATAAGTTTACAGCTGAATTCCGAATGCTGTGTAAGCGATGTCCGCGTATAGTGGGCGTGACTCTATACTTGGCTTTTTGTGGGAACTGCGGGAACCAGTCATCACGATGCTAAGGGAGAAATACAAATAACTGAATTTATGAGTATGAGAGTACCAATGCGTGATACTGGGGCGGAGCTGTTCGTAGTAGTGAGGAAGTACTTGTAATGAGTATGGAGCGAAGGGGCAGCGTTAGGCTGTGGACATTTATGATCCAACTGTTGAAATGCAGGAGGAGATCATGAATCAAACAAAACCATTTACTATTTCCAAATGGGATGTCGTGCAGGCCTATAGGTCAGTGAAAGCTAATCATGGGGCTGCGGGTGTAGATCATCAATCAATTGTTAATTTTGAATCAAATCTAAAACTCGATTCCGCAGTTTTTAGAAGTTGACTTTTAAAAACTATTTAAAAACATATTGTTATATAACAGCTAAC
>JABSOJ010000688.1 GCA_013216005.1 Alteromonadaceae bacterium
GCCTGAACCCTACATCTGAACTTTACATTGAAAATCGTAACCAAAACGCACCGCGTGATGTTGCGACAAAGCAGATGCATGAAAACTACGAAACCCAAGATAAATCACTCGGTTTAAATATTAGCTGGGATGTAAGTGATAACTTCAACCTTACGCTTGATGTACATGACTCTACTTCAGACAGTGATCCTACTGAAAAATATGGTAATAGTTTAGTGGTTGGTCTTGGCTCCAATGTTCATAAAAGCATTGGTGCTGTATACGGCAGCAGTGGTCTTCCGTCAATGCAAGTTATTTTTGATGATTGTGATCCGAGAATTGCCACTCAAAATGGCGTAGGTGGTTATAATTGTAACGGTGTGTTAGATGTATCAGATATTGGTACCACCATGATGCAAACCCGTTTTTCCAATAACTCAAATGACATCAGCCAAATTCGCTTAGACGGTTCTTATGAATTTGACGAAGGCAGCATTGATTTTGGTATTGAATCTCGTACCATGGAAAATACTACCATACAGTCTAATACGGGTAACCAGGCTATGGGTGGCTGGAGTGCTGCAAATGCAGGTGAATTAGACGGACTTGGTTTCCTTGATGCTATTGATTTCAACGATTCGTTAAGTGATCTTAAGATCGGTCATAATGGCTGGACTACAGGTTACAGGGGTGATGCTAAAGAAATCGGTCAATGGGCAGCAAATCAATATCCAGACTCAATTAACTTTGGCCGTAATATTGATGAAAAAAACAACCGTACGATTTCAGAAGACATTTTCTCTGTATACTTTCAAGTTAACCTAGATGGCGAATTAGATAACATGCCTTGGCACTTTACCGCCGGTTTACGTTATGAAAGCACAGATTCAAAATCATCTGCGTTTTCAGCAATACCTAGTGCAATGCGTTGGGACAGTAATAACGATTGGAACATAATACAAGGTAATTTTACTACGGCAGAAGGTTATAGCGTTTCTAACAGCTATGATCACTTGTTACCAAGTTTCGATTTTGATATCGAAGTAGTTAAAGATGTTATCGCACGTTTTTCTTACAGTAAAACAATCGCTCGTCCTAGCTATGGTAATTTAGATGCGCAAACTACAATAAATGGTGGTCCGAATACACCAACAATACTTGATAACCAAGCATATGGTGATGTTAGCTATAATAACGCTAAATTAGTACCACTGGAATCAGATAACCTGGATATATCAGCAGAATGGTATTTTGATGATACCAGCTATGTATCAGTCGGTTATTTTGAAAAACGTGTTAACAACTTTGTTGGTTCAGTGCCTCTGATCGATAATTTCAATGACTTAAGAGATCCAACTAATGGTCCTCGTGCTCAACAAGCCATGGATGATTTAGAAGCAATGGGTATAGTGAATCCTAACGATACTCAGTTATTCTCAATGGTAGCAGCAAATGAAATGGGCGTTGCTTATGACTCTATGACACCACTTGAGTTTGAAAATGCGATTGATATTACGGCTAATGCTGACGATCCGTTAATGGAGTTTAGATATAACTTTCCAATAAACAACAAAGAAGCTAAAATTCATGGTTTTGAATTTGCCGTACAGCACTTCTTAGGTGATACTGGTTTTGGTGTTCAGGCCAACTACACCATAGTTAGAGGTGATATCGCTTTTGATACTTCATCAACTGACGTGCAATTTGCTTTACAAGGTTTAAGTGATAGTGCCAACTTGGTATTGATGTATGAAAAAGACGAGATATCAGTTCGTATCGCATATAACTGGCGTGATGAATTCCTTTATCTAGCTAACCGCGGTAGTGGTGAGCCGGAATTTACTGAAGATTTCGCACAAATTGATATGAGTGCAAGTTATCAAATAAACGATGATTTAACGGTATCATTTGCAGGCATTAACCTGACAGGTGAAGATACCCGTCGTTATGGTCGTAACAGAAACCAATTTATCTTTGGTGAAGAATCAGAGCCTCGTTATGAAATTGGCGCTCGTTATACCTTCTAAGCGTTAAGTTAATAATTTAA
>JABSOJ010000689.1 GCA_013216005.1 Alteromonadaceae bacterium
AATCTTCGTTTTGAATTAATCGCTACAGCCCATGTGTAGCAATGGCTATTGACTTTTCGTTCGGGCACTAATTACTAAATATTATTGTGTAAATGCATTGCTAGGTACACTTGTTGGCTTAATACGCTCAATAGGATAACAACCTAATACTTTAATAAAGTTGGTCATCTCGGTAAGTAGAGTGAGTGCTTCCCCAAAGGCGATAGACTTTGAATTCACTTCCACATCAATGTAAAACATTTCTTCCCAGGGACGGCCTTGAATAGGGCGCGATTCAAGTTTACACATATTAATGCCTTTGTCCTTTAGTACGACTAAACAATCAACCAAAGCACCCGCTTTTTGGCATGTAGCTAAAATTATTGAAGTTTTAGCTGGAATTTGTTCTGCGACGTCGATAGATTTTCTGGCAACGAGAATAAAACGGCTATGATTTTCAGTTTGATTGGCAATACCTTTTTCCAGAGAATGTAATTGGTAAAGTTGTCCACCTTCTTCGCTACCAATTACTGCAACACTTTTATCTTTTAATTCACAGACTTTAGCCATGGCGTCTGCGGTGCTATCACTATATTCAATGCGTATGCCGGTTTGCTTATCTAAAAAATTGCTGCATTGAGCAATAGGTTGTGCATGGGCATAGATAGTTTTTATGTCCTTGATGTTGCTGTTTACAGCCGTTAATAAACAATGTTCAATCGGTTGGGTTATTTCTCCAACGATAGATAAATTGGTTTGTTGCAACAGATCATAAACATCGTTAATGCCTCCGGAACTTGTGTTTTCAATAGGTAGCATGCCGTAGTCAACCTGGCCGGATTCTACCAATTGCATAATGTCAGAAAAGCTTTTACAACCTGATTCAATGATGCGTTCAGCCCGGCGGGAAAAGTATCTATGGCTGGCAAGATAACTGTAAGAGCCTTTATCTCCTAGAAATGCAACACTGACGGTGGGAATTTGAATGCCGGGATTGGTTAGTTGCTGTAAATAGGCCTGCTGATTTAATACTGAGTCTTCAATGATTGTTTGATAGATGCTGGTAACGTAATGAGCATCCAGGCCCAGAGGTTTACCTTGCTTAATTAAGTGAATAAGTAATTCTTGCTCCCGTTGCTGATCTCTAATGGGACGTATTTGATGAACTTTACTTTTGGCTACATTGGTTGTTAGTGAGCGACGTTGAGCAAAAAGCTCAAGTAATTGTTGGTCAAGCAGAGTAATTTTTTCACGTATCTTGTTTAAATCTAATTCATCGCTCACTTTTGGTTCCTTACTTATTAAAAAATATGCATTGATATTAATTAGTGTCCACTCTAAAAAGGATGTCTACTGCGAATGTCTCACGGGCACAATCTGAACACCACTATATAAGGTTATTTAGAATAACTAAACGCTCATATTTAGTAGTGTTCATATTGCACCATTGAATCGCCATCGCTACTACCTGTTTCAAGATGATACTCCGTTTCAGGATGAACACTAATCAGCCATTTACATAATACAATTGGGTTTCTTTTGGTAAAAGTTTATTTGAAAAAATTTATTCTAATTAATTTAAATCATAGCTTTAAATCATAGCTTTAAATAGTCGCTTTAAATAAGAGCTCTAAATCGACTCGGTACTGGTGTTTTTATGTTAATAAGAAAGTTCATAAGTTAAAAGCGCAGAACATAAACATAAGCACATAAAAAAACCTCCATCGTGGAGGTTTTATTATCGTTCTTTTTTAATAACGATATAAATTCTCTCCCGATAACGGGGTAAAAAAGAAACGAAAGAAGAAGTATATTTTTATTTTTTTCATGACCCTACTTTATCGGGCGATAGCAAATTAAGTCAACTCTTTCTTACTTTTTCCTTATACTGATTTAAACAGTTATTGTAAATTTTGGAATAAATTGTGATCAGACGTTTTTATACAATTTAAGTAAACAAATTAGGCTCTGTTGTAGATAATTGTTGTCCCTTCAAATGGAATTAAACTCAACCCTTATATCTAGGACTCTGTGA
>JABSOJ010000690.1 GCA_013216005.1 Alteromonadaceae bacterium
TAAATTCACTCAATCAAGTTCATGTCACCATAGTATAGATTATAACCACTTAAAACTAAAGTTATGACGCTTCCAATGAGCATTGTTATTGGCATGAGAATGACCGCTGGTCATACTTCGAGTCGTTACAGTATACGATTAAATCTGGATTTGAATCTAACAAGTTAATTATCTCGACCCCCTGAGAACCTCATTGGTTTCCAGGGGAGTCTGTTGTAAGAAGCCAGATAATTCTACTGACTAAGAGGGCTATCTCAGTTGTTTATTGAAGATGTTTCTTCAAAAACTTATCAAAAGCTTCTAACGCTTTTAATCTGTTAGCTTCTATTCCTAAATGATGATTACCATTTTCTAATTCAATGTATTCAACATTCTTGTTATGGTCCATAAGTTCCTCGTGCATATCTCTGCTATGCTGAACATCAACAACTCTGTCTTTATCACCATGAATAAGCAAAACAGGAATGTTTATCTCTTTTGCAAAATTAACCGGCGAATTCTGTTCAAGTAGATCACTGTCACTACCAATTTGCTTTTGCACTACTTTGTAGTTGGTAAACCTTCTGGCCTTTTTAACAATTAATTCAAGATCTGACACACCGGCAAAACTAGCTGCACAACGGAAAACGTCTTGTTGTTTTACCGCTCCCATAAGTGCAGCATAACCACCATAACTTCCGCCTAAAATACAAATTTTGTTTTTATCGATGTTATAGTTCTCAGTTAACCATACTGCGGCGTCTTTTAAATCGTCTTGCATTGCCCCACCCCATTGCTGGACTGATGCCATTTCAAATTCAAAACCATACCCTGATGAGCCACGAAAATTTGGCTCTAAAATTGTGTAACCACGACTTGCGAAAAATTCAGAAAACCAATCGAATCCGCCGTAGTTACGAGACATAGGACCACCGTGAGGGATGATAACTGCAGCATTAGTTTCCTTTAAACTTTTATGAGGCAAAGTTACATAGCCTTCAATATCTAGACCGTCTCTGGCTTTGTAGGTTATTTTTTCTTTGCCTGAAAGCTTTTGGTTATAAAGTAATGGATATTGTTCAAGCAGAAACTCTAAACTATTTTTATCTCTGTCACCAATATAAAAAGCACCGGGCGATTCTGTGTTACTTGTAAAAAGTACATATTTACGTTCGTCTGCGCTTAGGCTTGAAATATTGTTGTAAGCATCAGGAATTGCTTTATTGAGTGCTTTTTGAAAACTGGCATAAGATGGTTCAAAAAACACTTTAGCATCATCAGCTTCTCCGTGATAAACACCAATGACGTCATTCGTTTTTTGTGAATAGATCAGCGATCCTTCAACATCATAATTTTCATCGGCATAAACTAGTTCTCTTGGTAGATTTTCCTTTGTTAAATCTACTTTAAAAATTGCATATCTGCCTTTATGATCCGCTCTAATATATAAGTGGTTAGGATTTAAACCAAAACCAAGTGGGATAATATCCGGAGCATCAAAAATTTCATATTCCCAGATGTTACGCCATTTTTCGGTTTTTATATCAAATAAACGATAAAATATTTTAGTCTCATCACGCCCGTAACCTAGTCTTACTCTATGTTGTCGATCTGTAAGCCAGCCATTAATATTGCGTTTACTTCTGTAAACAAGACTTCGAATACGGCTTGAATTCAAATCTATTTTGTAAACGTCAGGTCTATTGGCAATTTTCAGATCCAACCCCATCAATATATGATCAGGATCGTCAGGTAACATATCTATAATATTATTTTGAAATTGAGGTGTGCGCTCTTTTCTTTTAGGTGTAACAACTGAAGTCGCAGTTTCACTACCGTCAATTTTAAGCTTTAGCAATCGCGTTTCAGTATATTTTTGTAACCTTCTTTGTACCGGATAATCAGCACTGATAAGTATTACGTCATCATTTGCCCAAACATACCAACCAATTTTAAACTTTTCATTATCAGTTTTGATAATATATTTGGTTGTATCTTTTTCAAGATCAGATATACCAATGACGGTT
>JABSOJ010000691.1 GCA_013216005.1 Alteromonadaceae bacterium
AAGATTCAAACAGTATGCGACAGCCTTTTCTCATTTTAAATTCACTCAATCAAGTTCATGTCACCATAGTATAGATTGCAACCACTTAAAACTAAAGTTATGACGCTTCCTATGGGGGACAACAGCATTATGGAACATAGCCTTATTTTTATAGTGATTGATGTCAGAAAACATCCATAACCTCTTTTACATGCGATATTGGTATCAATGTCACTCCTGGACTTTCCAATCGTTTATTGTAATTTCTTTTGGGTAATATTATTACTTTAAAGTCGTTACGAATAGCCTCTTTTACACGTTCTTCTCCAGAGGGAACCGGACGTATAGAACCGTCTAAACCGATCTCGCCAAAAGCGATAGTGTTTACAGAAAATTTATGTTCTCTTGACGATGAAATCATCGCTAAGATCAAAGGCAGATCAGAGCCAACATCTTTAGTTAAGTTCACACCGGCAACCACATTCACGTAAATATCATTACCACCAATATTCTGTCCCATGCGGCTTCTCAATATTGCTAAAAGCATTTGCATACGCTTATAGTCAAAGCCTACTCCCCCCCTGATAGGCATTTCGCCCTGCGATTCTGTAACAAGTGATTGAATATTGATTAAAAGTGTCCTGCCAGTATCGTTTGATGCATAAGCCATATTTCCACTCGATTCAATGCCATCTTTATCTAAAAAAATAGCTGACGGATTTACAACATCTTGCATCCCCTTAGCTGTCATTGCAAAAGTAGCTATTTCTGTCGTGTCGCCAAATCGATTTTTAGACGTTCGTAGTGTTCGGTATTTACTGTCTGCTTCAGTTTCGATTTTACACATACAATCGCCTATATGTTCGAGCACCCTTGGCCCCGCCATATCGCCTGATTTTGATACATGGCACACTAATATAACAGTGACTCCATGCTCTTTAGCTAGCCTATTTAACATGGCTGCGGATTCTTTTACTTGAGTAACCCCGCCTGGCGAATTTGGAAGTGAACTGACAAATGCAGTTTGGATAGAATCAACAACTAGAAATTTATAATCGTCAGTGACTATTACACTACAGATAAGCTCAACGTCACCTGAATTCATTATATCTATTTTAGAAATATCTGCTTGTAGCCTCAGACCTCTATCTCGTACTTGACCTTTCGACTCTTCACCTGAAGTATATAAAGCCTTTCCAATTTGACTTAAATGAGCGCATGTTTTTAACAAAAGTGTACTTTTGCCAGCACCAGGATCACCCGCGACAAGAATAACTGAGCCCTCAACTATCCCTCCTCCTAGAACACGATTAAATTCGGAGCTACCAGTGTTAAACCGAATTAAGTCCATATCAGACACGTCACTCAATTTATCTACTTTGGCATCACCTTTAGAATAGCCTTTGTGAGCCGTTTTACTTGGCGTGTACTGCGTTATAACCTTTGATTCTTTAAACTCTGTGATGCAATTCCAATTTTTACAACTTGTACATTGACCTAGCCATCGTGGATGATTTTCACCACATTCACTACAAACGTAATTTGATAGATTTTTTGCCATAATATTTATATTATTCTTAATGATTTATTTGTGAAGGTATTTTATCGCGCTAGGTTATTCAGGAAACTGGCTAATCACGGAATTAAAAATTTGCTTTCCAGTTAACAGGGTTCTGGTTTTTTCCAATACGTTGATTAGCTATTAATGGGATCGCCCAATTTAACTTTTAGACCATCAACCAAGTCAGGTAACTCCCAGCCTTTCTCCTTAAGAGTTTCACGCATCATTTCATATTCACCAAGAAACTGCGTAGCCTCTTTATTGGTGGCAATAAACATCGCTTGACTCATACCTGATTCATCAAGCATTTTTTGCCATTGCTCTTTTGCTTGGTTTACACCAGCATCTATTATCTCTTGTGTTACTTCTTTACTCATAAAAATTCCGGCACCAATCATTCGGGGTAACAATTGAAATAAAAAGTCTAAGGAGAAAACGTTAAAACCTGCGACAATTAATTTGA
>JABSOJ010000692.1 GCA_013216005.1 Alteromonadaceae bacterium
AAAGGGGTCCTGTGCTATTTATGATTACTAATACTTTAAAATTATGTGACTTCAATCCAAGGACTTCTTTGTTCGCACAGAAGACATTAGCCGCAAATTATTTGCCCTATATTTTCTAATGAGATTTAAAAATACTGAATAGGAGATATTTAAGACCAAACAAATATCGCTGTACGTATGCGCAGGTATAATGGTTTTTTGTAAAAATGCTAATTTTTTGTCCTGCTATATATTTCACAAAGTTCTCGCTTTGTTTTTAACAAAAACTATAAGCAGCTAATTTATAGTGGAAAAATATATTTGTTTGTTGTTTAATGGGGTAAGAAAAGTTCTCGTTTAACATTGGTCTCCTTTTGTTTTTAACATCAAGATGTATTTCCACTGTAAAAACAGAAATTTATCAAATAAAATCAAAGAGTAATAGTGTTAGCTTTAGTTTTAAATTATCAAAGACAAAAAAGTTTATACTAAATGCTCGATAATAAGCGTTATACAATTAGGAAAGTCTGAGTATGAAATCGATTATAGGAATATTGCTATTGTCAATTGGCATAACTTGCCAAGCAATAGAGATAACGACTGAAAATTCCGAAAAAGCAGAATTAGAAACTGTTGAATTATTGAAAGCACTGAGAAAGTCACATGATATAAGTAAATGGGAATTTACAGATATAGTTCATATTAATAGAAAAACAATCCCTCATAGCCACCCAATATTGACACTCCATACTAAACATACAAGTAGAGAGGAGAAAGATATTTTGCTTTCTACATATATTCATGAGCAAATACATTGGCACTTAAACAACAATGAGAACAAAACTAGAGCTGCAATAAATGAGTTAAAATCAATTTTTAAAAATGCACCTGTTGGTTACCCAGAAGGTGCTATAGATGAAAACTCAACATATGAGCATCTTATTGTTTGCTATTTAGAACTCGAAGCAATTGCTGAACTTTTGAGTGAAAGCCGCGTTAACCATGTTTCTAAGTTTTGGCAGGATGATCATTACACTTGGGTTTATAAACAAGTTGAAAAAGAAAAAGAAGCACTTAAAAAGATAATAGATAAGTACGGTTTAAAAATCGTATAACAAGCGCATTAAGAACGGACACGCAACAGTTGGCTGAGTTTCGCTTCGCTACACATATTAGCCAACTATTACTTAGCCGCTTATGCGGGCGTTAGAATACTTATGCAAAGTATTGTGTTTGAATCAAATATAAAGGATTAATTTTGACTACGAATGAAAAATCGACCAATGATATTGCTCTTAAGCTGCGTAAGCTTTGGAAAGGAACAATATACATAGGCATAAGCGGGATCTACATTTTTCTACTGGGTATGGTTCTTATGTTTGTTGGCCTAAAGGCCGCTTTACTGACATTTTTTCTCATTGCTCTCGTTCAATTATTTCGTTACGTCGCAGGTGATGTTGATCGACTTGGTTGGGTTATGGAAAATAAGGATATTAGCGGTGTTAAGGAAGACACTCGCAAATACCAATCAAAAATGCTTCTTTTATTATTTGTACTTATTCAGATTTCTAATTTAGCAATCATTTACCAAACTTATGCTGTTTCCACCAAAATGTGGACATTACTTACCTTTATTGGAATTCTTGCAGTTGAACTCATGTTTAGGCAAATACGAAGCCTAAATCATGAAATAGATTACGAATTGGCTAGCTATGGGATAAAAGACCGAAATCCGATATCTAGTGGTGCACATTCACAAAATATGCATGAAACTAGTTCAGTTAAAGCAAATGAAAAGATCGACAAAAAGTTAGAGAAATTGAAGTTCATGGCTGAGAATGGTGATATTACTCAGAAAGCATATGAAGAAATAAAAGACCGTGAATTAATAAAGCGTATTATGGAAGAGTAGTTGTAAACAGTATTCTACAAGGCGTTAAAACGGACAAATAACAGCTGGCTGTTGTTCGTGCCTCACACATTTAGCCAGCTATTATTAGCCTCTTATTTGGGCTTTGGTAT
>JABSOJ010000693.1 GCA_013216005.1 Alteromonadaceae bacterium
AAATCCGCTTAACTACATGTTATTAAGGTTATTTTTAATTATTTATTTTTTATAAAATTGTACGGAATGTAGGTTATTATCTAACTTGGTGCCTTCTATCGTGCAAAAACATGTGAGCTCTGTGTAATATTTATTAAAATACATGCCTATGCAGTTTGCTCCGGTATTTGGAAAATACCGACAAGATAGAAACTAGATGAAATAAATAAATAGTTTTACAATAGATTTACTTTAGTGTCATAACAGAACCAAAATAATTTCATTATAGAACTACTTTCAATGTAGTGTTAGAGGGTAACTGAACTAAAAACAAACCAATAAAATAGGAAAAATAAAATGACAGATAAAAATAAAGCACAAGAAACGCTCATGGAAATAAAAATATTATTGAACACAGATAATGTTCGTGAAGCTAACAAGTTACTAGAGCTTGGTTGCATACTTATAAATACAACTGAAAGCGAAAAAGAAGGTCGAAGCCAAGAAACAAGAAAATATTATAATTATAAAAATATTGAATATACGCTTGGTTTTAAAGGTGAAAAATCAGAACTTCCCATATGGGCTACAGCTACAAATGAATATTATGAAGATTCTGAAGATTAGTACATTTAACACTCAATAATCAACTTTAATCATGATTCACCCGACTCTAAGCTTCATTAATATGCTGAGAAAAAATAATATAACTAGTTGTTTAATAGATTTTCTAATTGTCTATTTTCACACTTTTGATTAAGTGCAGCCTGAAAAGAAATACATTGAATTGAAAAATATTTTTTTATGTATACGGCTTATTTTTTGATATAATCTCCGGCTTATTTTTGATGGGATAACTTCTTTCTTAATAGTAGAGGTTTAATAGGAATACACAAATGAGTTTTAAATTTTTAAAGGCTGCTTTGGCTGGACTAGTTTTATCAGCTAGTTCTTTAATTAATGTTGCTAATGCTGGGTTAATAATAGACACAAATAATGATAGCTTCATTGATACCAGTACGGGAGTGGAGTGGATGGACTTTGGAATAAATAATAATCAAACATATAATTATGTAGCCAGCCAACTTGGGACGGGTGGAATTTATGAAGGCTGGGCATTAGCAACTAAAGATCAAGTGTTCACTATGTGGGCCAATGCCTTTTTAGGATTAGGTGCTGCATTTGAAGATCCTGACATCTATGGTCCTGGCGCATTAAAAGTCATGGATGGCTTTGGTGCAAGTGAATCTGTACTAGTTACTATTAGCGAAATAATGGGTGTGAATAGAATTGTTGAAGAAGGGACTGCGAGTGAACGTCATCTTAGAACAGGACTTTTCAAAGGTTCAAACAGTTTAGGATACACATACTTCGCCTTGTATACAGGGTCAACTATTACTTTAAATAACCACGACACAACGATTGTAATTGGGCACAATAATGTTGGACTCCATGAAGAAAGTATAAGCCGCAGTTATAGCACAATGTTAGTAAGAAGTGATATTGGACCAACAGAGGTACACGAACCAACAACCCTAGCGATTTTCGCATTGGGAATTATGGGATTTGTATTCCGTTGTTTCAAAAATCAATAGTTAAGCTATTTGATTTCTTAAATTTGATAATTATTGACGCTTATCTTAAGTGAATTTATTGAAGTTAATACTGTAAGAAATCAGCAAGAAGCAATTTGTATCAATCGAGTTGTATTAAATGCATTATAAGCATATTTAATACTGCCTTATGTTGGAATCAAAGGGGTTAATGTAATTGATTTTATTGCCCCTTTGATACTAAAATGAATTATAGAAAAAATGTTAAACCAAAATATTTACTAGTCTAAAACGGCAACATATCAACAGCAGCCTTTTTAACTTCCTCCCCTCTCATGTCATACCTTCTGGTCGTTTCAATATCAGCATGCCGCATTAACTTCTGAACGGGAACAAAAACCCCATCATCTAACCTGGTGCAAATATGTCATAGAAGAACCTCTTATTTACAAAGGGCTCCAGGAGGG
>JABSOJ010000694.1 GCA_013216005.1 Alteromonadaceae bacterium
GTCACAGAGTCCTAGATATAAGGGTTGAGTTTAATTCCATTTGAAGGGACAACAATTATCTACAACAGAGCCTAATTAATATGTTTTGATATGGCTTTAACATTGGTGATTGTTCCTTTGTTAAAACCACTGTATCCCCGGTTTATAGCATCAAAAGTTCCGCTGACCCTAACAAACTTTCCATCTAAATCCATCAGTACTTCAAGTTGTTCTGAAGTTATATCTATTGGTAATTCTAAACTGATTGATGATTTAAACTTATCTTCAATCAGGTGTTCTTCGCTTGGGTATAGCGTAGCTAAATCTAAATCGAACCGGTAGACACCAGTGACAATAATTTCCCGTTCATGAAACATATTCGGTGTACCAATTATTTTAAATATTGATACAGATTTAGTTGTTTCACTTCTCTTTTCATTAAATTCTGTCGCGTGAACTTGATTGAATATACACATTAATAACACTAAAACAGAATTTACAAATTTGTTGTTTTTTTTCATTATCGCTTCAACGTTCTTCTAATTTCACAGAGGGTTTAATATCAGAACCTATTAAACCGTCGTTTCAACGCTTCTTTAATTTCACGTTTAGACGGTTTTGCATCAACAGGTGACCAATGGGGTGAGATTTCAGCTCCTCTCAAAGTCCTTATATGATACCTGCCATTCTTAAATTCTAATACTCTAATTGCACCTTTCGGAGTCAATATATAATTTGGGGCACCTCCAAGAATTAAGAAAGCTTGATCACCCGGACCAGGTTTTTCGCTCTTTTTGTTTATCAATGTGGCTAACCCCAAACGCTTATGATTACTCTTAACGTGCGTATGCACTACAAAACGCACCTTTGAGGGATCAACCTCAAACGAACAACTTTTGTTTGTACAAGATGAAGGCGCAGTCATATTACCATCATGCATTACAGCCAAAGCTTGTTCTTTTTTGGCTCTGTTCCATAATACTGTTGTCCCTCGATGAATCCCCTATTTTTAAAGGGTTAGGCGATAAATTGGTTTTTTAACGAGAATTAGTCACAGAGTCCTAGATATAAGGGTTGAGTTTAATTCCATTTGAAGGGACAACAATTATCTACAACAGAGCCTCTTTTTTAGACCTTTTGAAACTCTCAAGTATTTCAATCGCTCTCTTATCGGTTTCACTGGTTCCCAGTACATCAGTTGCAGGTCTTGAATGTAGAGTAGGCCGCAGGCTTCGCATAGCTTATCCAACGGCCCCTCTTCGATTCCGTGCATGAGGTTTTCCCTCACACGGCTCTGTTGTTACGGTTCTTTTAGCCCCTTCACACAATCTTAATCTTCACTGGTTGTAAGAACACAAGTCCTGCTTTGCGCAACTTATCCCAAGCATCCCGTGACAGATACAAGCTTCGGCGTTGACTTCGACTTTTTGACCAACGATAGAATCTAGCAACTAAAAACCAATCCATTTTAAAGAAAACCTGCCGAGGATAACCTACCTTTCCAAAGTAGTTTTTCCACCCACTAAGAACTCTGTTAACCCTACTTATCAATACGTCAATCGTAAGTAATGTTCGATGTTTCACTAGTTCTCGCAGTGTATTCTTGAGCTTTTTCTGGCTTTTCTTCGACGGTTGGATCTTTATATAACAACTCCGTCGGTAGTAGCCTTTCACTCGTTTAAAGTTAAATCCCAAAAAATCAAACTCGCTTCCTACTTTACTCATATCAACACAGTGTGTTTTTTCTGAATTAAGTGTAAGCCCCTCCTTCGTCAACTCATCACTTATCCATGACAGTTGCTTCGGGTTGAAAGCTTGTTTATGCAGTACAACAAAATCGTCTGCGTAGCTGACAATTTCACAAGGGGTTTGATGATGAAGCTTCAAACAAAAGTCATTCAGGTAGATATTTGCAAGCAATGGCGAGCAAACGCCTCCCTGAGGTGAATGGCACTAGGTTAAGGAAAAACACACTATAAATCAGCTCCTTGCGATGCGCTTGAAATGCTTTCATTTT
>JABSOJ010000695.1 GCA_013216005.1 Alteromonadaceae bacterium
TTCAGTTATGTAATTGAAGTTACGTGATTGGAAAAGGTGTTTTGGTATAGATGTATAGGTAAAGGTGTATAAGTAAAGGTATATAAGTAAATGTATATAAGCAAAGGTATGTAGGTATAAAGAGACCGTAACCAGAAGGAAAATAAATGAAGGACATCATAGCTAACGAATCAATTAAACAAGCTCAAGTCGCAAGTTGGCGTGATTATGCCACTTTATGTAAACCTAAAGTAGTGTTACTCCTACTTATTACTGCTTGGGTTGGAATGCAATTGGCCAGCACACAAAGTGTTTCTGTCGGATTGATGTTTACTGCCATGTTGGGCATCGGCTTAGCAGCTTGTTCTGCTGCTGTAATCAATCATTTAGTTGATGCCCATATTGATGTGAAAATGAATCGAACCAAAAACCGCCCGATAGTAACGGGACAAATCAACAACAGGCAGGCAATAATATTTTCGTTGTTGATGGCTGTAACATCAATGGCATTGTTAATTATATATGTTAATCCCTTAACCGCTTTGCTGACTTCTTCTGGTTTGATCGGATATGCTTTTGTTTATACTGTTTACCTTAAACATCGCACCTCACAGAATATTGTTTTTGGGGGAATAGCAGGAGCATTACCCCCTGTGCTTGGCTGGACAAGTATAACTAACTCAGTAGACGTAGAACCATTATTATTGATGTTGATTATCTTTGTTTGGACACCCCCGCATTTTTGGGCTTTAGCTATTGATCGGGTGGAAGATTATAAGAATGCAAAAATTCCTATGTTGCCTGTTGTCCACGGTATTCCTTACACCAAAACTTGCATCGTGAGTTATACATTAGCTTTGAATGTGGTAAGTGTACTGCCATTTTTTTATGGAATGAGTGGCTGGGTGTATCTGGTCAGTGCGTTGGTTCTAGGGGGTTGGTTTTTATATTATGCACTAGAGCTTAAATATTTTCCCAAGTCTCATTCAGCGATGAAAACATTTAAAGTGTCGGTTTTCTATTTGTTGCTTTTGTTTATTGCATTTTTATCAGATCATTATTTGAAAGGTCTTTTTTGATGCATAAGCAAGCTATGCATTAACACTGGAGCTAAGGAGAAGCAATGAAGGCTATTCTTCATGGTAATAAGCTCCAGGGTAATAACCTTCAGGGTAATAATCTTCAGGGGGATAAGCTTCAAGAGAAAACACTCTTGCGTAAAAAAATGTTAATGGCTTTGATCACCGTTTTAAGCCTGATTTCAATATTTATTTTAGTATTGATGCTTCTAATCAGGCGGGATCAAGTCCCGCTTCCTGAAATAAACGGCTATGTTTTAAATAACCCGACTAGTCTTGCCTCTTTTAATTTAGATGATCATACCGGTACGCCTTTTACCAATAAAAGCTTGATTGGAAAATGGACGGTGATTTCGTTTGGATATATTCAATGCCCAGATGTATGTCCGACAACGTTAATGGCTTTAACAAGGGTCGCTAATAAATTAAAACTCAATGGCCAAAATAAAGATGTTCAATTTGTCTTTTACACAATCGATCCTACACGAGACTCTATTAATATTTTGGCTAATTATGTTGCTTATTTTGATGATGAATTTATTGGCCTCAGGGCTAACCAGAATAAAAATCATCTTAACTTTGAACAAAGTTTGGGTATTCGTTTCAAGATAGAGAGAAAGCCCCCAAAAGTTTACCAGGTGAGTCACGGGATTGCACTTTATGTGATTAATCCAGCAGCAAAGTTACAGGCAATATTAAAGCCCGTAATGAGCCCATTTGAATTAGAACCTTTCAATGATGATCATATCTTCAACGATTTTTTACAAATCAAAGAATATTTCGATAAGTCCATTCAGGAATAAATAGTGAATAAATGATGAATACAGGTGTAACCATAACTGTATAAATTTGGCTCTGTTGTAGATAATTGTTGTCCCTTCAAATAGAATTAAACTCAACCCTTATATCTAGGACTCTGTGACTAGT
>JABSOJ010000696.1 GCA_013216005.1 Alteromonadaceae bacterium
AAAAATCCGCTTAACTACATGTTATTAAGGTTATTTTTAATTATTTGTTTTTTATAAAATTGTACGGAATGTAGGATGTAAACTTCTAATTGAAACAAAGGAATCGCAACAAATGTTAAAAATTGGCAAATACCAACACTTCAAAGGTAACTTTTATCATGTTTTACACATTGCCAAACACAGTGAAACCGATGAAATGATGGTAGTTTATCAACCGGATTACGGTGAAAGAGGCATTTGGGTGCGCCCTTTATCCATGTTTGATGAAACAATAGAGCGCGATGGCAAAACGTTAAAGCGTTTTACTTTTGTTGAATAACCAAAAATGGAGCAAGTGAAATCATTCACTCGCTTCAAAAAATATTTATTCAACCGTTAATATTAGTTTGCCGATATTTTTATTATCAAGCATTTTTTGATGGGCTTGCTCAGCATTTTTCCACGGATAAACACTATCAATTATCGGCATAATAGCGCCCTGTTTCAACTCATCCATAAAATCGGCGGTGAAATTTGCAACTAATTCGGCTTTATATGAAGCGCTACGGTTTCGTAATGTCGATGCTGTTATGTTAATCCGCTTAAATAGAAGTTTTGCAACATCAATGGGATCACTAAGACGTCCTCCCAGCATGGAAAGCATAACAATGTGAGCGTCTAAAGCTGCAACATTAATGTTTTTATTGAGGTAACTACCCGCGACAACATCCAGAATAACATCAAAGCCTTCTGGTAAATGTTCTTTAGACCATGTTACAAAATTAGTCGTATTATAATTAACGACGCTGTCCGCACCTATTTTAAGACATGCTTGTGCTTTTTCTTCTGAACTAACGGTTACAACAACATAACACTGCTTTGCTTTAGCCAACTGAATAGCAGCCGTGCCAACACCGCTAGCGCCAGCATGAATTAAAACACGTTTATTTGAAGCTAGTTTATTTGGAACTAGTTTATTTGGAGCTAGATTATTTGGAACTAACTTTGCAATGCTGAATAAAGATTGATAAGCGGTTAAAAATACTTCTGCTGTGGCGGCAGCTTGTTGATAGGAGTAATTTGAAGGCATGCTAAATAATTGATTTTTTTTAACCACTACATATTCTGCGTAGCCTCCACCTGAGACTAAGCCAAAAACTTTATCACCTACTTTCCATAAAGACTGAGAGAAAGAGTTATTCTGATCACTTTCACCACTTTGACTACTTTCACCACTGTCACCACTTTCAACATCAGCACTTTTAGAACCAACATCATTGCCACATTTAACAATATCGCCTGCGACTTCCAATCCTAAAATTGGAGACTCCCCAGCCGGAGCTGGGTATTTGCCTTCTCTTTGTAATATGTCTGCGCGATTTACACCAATTGCTTTAACTTTTATTAAGCACTCATCAGCTTTCGGCTCAGGCATTTGGGTTGATGAAAATTCAAGTTCTTTCATCTGATTTACATTTATATATTTCAACCGTTACCCGCTATTATCTAAATAAAAAGATAATTGAATTTTACACCAATCCAGCTAATTAAATGATCATTTTATTAAATAGCCAAATATAAGGTTTTATTCAATCGCAAAAAAACTATGATCCTGCCAGGGAACCTGTTTTTGTTGAAGGTTATTCACTTCTGCGCGATCTGGTCCACGCTCCAACCAAACTAACATCTTATCAACATTTTCCTGTTCGCCACACATTAGTACTTCAACATCACCATCAGCTAAATTTCGGGCATAACCACTAACACAATTATCTATGGCTATTTGTTGTGAAGAGGCTCTAAAAAAAACGCCTTGAACTTTTCCGCTTACATGAGCTATATAGCTAACTTTCATATTGTTCTCCCCTTTTCTTTTGGCTCTGTTCCATAACATTGTTGTCCCTTTTTTTTATTTTTGCTAAAGGCTTATATAACCTACATTCCGTACAATTTTATAAAAAATAAATAATTAAAAATAACCTTAATAACATGTAGTTAAGCGGAT